>DASSSG010000091.1:0-11818 GCA_035708545.1 Bryobacteraceae bacterium
CCGCCACGACCGTGTGCACGGATTGTGGACCTCCGACCGATTTCGCTGCCAATCCCGACAGAATTCTCTTCGAGCGGATCCGAGGCGGCGGAAGTCTGATGATGCTCGAACCTGACAGCGGGACGGCGGTCGAGATGGTTCCTGTGAGCCGTGAAGGTCAATATGTTTTCGCGGGCAGATTCTCGCCCGATGCACGCTGGATCGCATTCCATGCACTCGTCGAGCGCACGTCACCCAAACGGGTTTTCGTCGCGCCGGTCCGAAACGGACGCGGCCTCGGCCAGGCGCACTGGCTTCCCGCTACAGATGTGGACGCGGAGGAGGCTGACGCGACCTGGTCTCCCCGAGCGTCGATGCTGTATTTCCTGTCCGGCCGCGACGGCTTTCGTTGTGTCTGGGCGCGGAAATTCGATTCGGCCCGCGCGGCGTTCAAAGGCGACGCGGTTCCCGTCATGCACTTCCATTCCGCGCGCCGGTCGCTCACGATGCTCGGTGAACGTAATGGTATGGCGGGGCTGACCCTCACGCCCGATCGCCTGATCATCGCGCTCGGCGAGCTCACGGGCAATATCTGGCTGGCCAGACCTGCGCGGCCGTGACGGCGGGGACCGAACCAATGCCGGCGCACGCAGGACTTTTGTTCGTGTCGTCGTTCAACGCGGCGCTCTATCATGCCAGCGGCAAAGCTCTCATTGAGTCGTTCCTCCAGTCCGGTTCTGAGGGAACGCTTCTGCTCTGTCATGAGGACGGCATCGGCGTTGCGATCCGGCAATGCGCGACGCTGTTGACGTGGAATCTCGACACCTCTGACCTCCTCGCGTCGTGGATCGCGGCAAACCACGACATCATTCCCCTGCATCTGGGAGGATCTGCGACACCGTGCGCCTGCCCTGCCATCGATGCGTTTCGGGGACACGCGCCGCGATGTATCTGGGGCTGGTATAACAAGAACGCCTCGCGCTGGTTCAGAAAGATCGTAAGTCTCGATTACGCGCGCACACTTCCGGGCTACTCGATGATCGTCTGGCTGGATTCCGACTGCCGGTTCACCCGGGCCCTGACCGCCAATACCGTCGCCGGCTGGTTCGGGAGTACCGCGGTGTTCTACCACAAGAGCAGGGACAGAAAGGTTGTCGAATCCGCCGTCATCGGATTCAGGACCACAGCGGCAGGGCAGGCATTCCTCGACCATACAATCGAGCGCTACCGCTCGGGCGCATTCCGAAGCTTCGCGCGCTGGGACGACGGCTACCAGCTTCAGATCACCATCGAAGAGCATCCGGAACTGCCGTGCACCGATCTCGCGACGCACGCAGTGCGCGGAACGCACGTGCTGCCGACGAGTCCGGCCGGGTGCTACATCGAGCATGATAAGGGCCGGCACGGCCGGATGCGGGTAATGACCTGATCCGACGTCGTTGTCTTCTGTCGTTCGCGGCCCGCGACGCCGATTGCTTCACAACCCGCACAGGTGTAAAGTGTTGAACGGAATACCGACCATTCCTGAGATCAGCAGCCGCGCCGCCGCACTCAACCGGCGTCGTGGGAAGGAGGCGAAATGGTTTTCTGTCCCAATTGCGGTGCCGCAGTCGAGGGCCGTTTCTGCGGGAAATGTGGCACGGCCGTCGCACCGGCCGGTACGGCTGCCGGTCCTGCCGGTCCTTCGGTCACGCCTGGCGCACAGGCGCCCTCCGGTACGCAGCCGCCGTACACACCGGCGCAGCAGCCTTACACAGCAGGGCAGCAACCGCCGCCCGGCGCCCAGGCTTACGCACCGCCGGCTTCGGCGGGCCTCAGTGAAAACGTAGCTTCCGCGCTCTGCTATCTCCTCGGCCTGATCACGGGCATCCTGTTCCTGATCCTCGCCCCGTACAACCAGAACAAGAACATCCGCTTTCACGCGTTCCAGGCGATTTTCTTTCACGTCGCCTGGATCGTGCTGGTCATCGTTGAAACCATCATCGCAGCCGCCCTGCCGTGGTCACTGTACTTCATCGCATCTTTGCTTTATATGATTGTGATCCTCGGCGGCCTGGCGCTCTGGCTATACCTGATGATCACCGCGTATCAGGGTAAGCGTGTGAAGCTGCCGGTTATCGGGGATCTCGCACAACAGCAGGCGTAGCCTGACAGGCTGCGCGTGCGTCTCGCACTCTTGCGGCTCCTGATCCCGATTCTCGCGCCCGCGCTGCTCGGAATGCAGGCGCCGCGCATTGGAGTTATCGACTTTTACGGCGCGCGAAAAACGCCGCCCGCCGAGTTGCGAAAGGCTCTCGGCATCCGCGAGGGCTCGCCATTGCCAGGGGCCAGGGCCGCACTCGAGCAGCGCCTCGAAGCCGTCCCCAACGTGGTGCGGGCACGCCTTTCCGCCGCGTGTTGCGAGGCGGGCAACGCCATCCTGTACGTCGGCATCGAGGAACGCGGCGCTGCGCACTTCGATCTGCACGCCGCTCCCGACCAGGAACTGTATGTCCCCACGGACATCGCTGACGCCTACCAGAACTTTCTCGATGCGGTGAGTGCCGCCGCTCGAGCGGGAGTGGCCGCTGAAGACCTCAGCCAGGGGCACTCGCTGATATCCGATCCCTCGGCCCGCGGCGCTCAGGAGCGCTTTATTCCGCTCGCCGAGCAGCACGCCGCCGAGCTTCGTGCCGTCATCCGCGGCGCCGCCGATCCGCAGCAGCGCGCTATCGCCGCCTACGTCATTGGTTATCACCCGGAGAAACCGCGCGTCGTTGACGATGTGATCTATGCCCTGCGGGATGCCGACGAGACGGTTCGCGCTAACGCCATCCGGAGCCTCGCGGCACTCGCGGTGTACGCGGCAAAGAACCCGCAGACCGGGCTGAAGGTCCCGGCCACGTGGCTCGTCGAGATGCTGAACTCGCTCGAGTGGAGCGATCGCAACAATGCGGCTGTTACGCTGGTCACGCTCACCGAATCCCGCAACCCCGGCCTGCTCGCGCAACTCAAAGAACGGGCGCTGCCGTCGCTGCTCGAAATGGCCGCATGGAGGCACCTGCCGCATGCCCTTCCCGCCTACATCCTCGTGGGCCGCATCGCGGGCGTCAGCGAACCGGAACTACGGAAGGCGTGGAGCGAGGGACGCCGTGACTCGATTATTCGCCGCGCGGGCGGCGCTTCCGCAGGTATTCGATCAGCGCCGCCGGGTCGTCGGTAATAATCGCATCCACGCCCGCTTCGATCAGCCGGTCCCACTGCGCAGGCGTGTTTGCCGTCCAGGGGATCACCTGCAGGCCCGCTGTATGCGCGGCTTTCACCTTTTGCGCCGTCACGAGTGGGTATTGCGGCGAGACGATTGCCGCGTCCGCCTCTCGCGCGATGGTGACAAAGTCCTTCTCGCCGGCCTCATAGAGCGCCGCCCGGCGGATCTCCGGCGCGAGGCTTTTCATCGCGTGCAGCGTCCGCCAGTCGAACGATTGCAGGATGACTCGCGTTTCGAGCTTATGCCGCCTGATCACCTCGAGCACGAGCCGCGCGAACTCCGCCGGCTCAGGCGCCAGCTCCGGGCGCCCCTCCGCCATCTTGGTCTCGATGTTGAACTCAAACGTCCCGCGAGGCGCGAGCGCGAACACTTCATCGAGGCTCGGCACGCGCGCACCCGGCGCGGGGACCTGCCGCGGATACGCAGAATTCTTCAGCGATCCGCAGTCATATTCGCGCAGCTCGGCGAATGTCAATTCGCGAATCGCCGGTCGTTGCCTCGGCCCCCTGCAAATGCCGGGCTGCAGCACAGGATCGTGCGACACCACAACCACGTTGTCCTTCGTTACGGCAAGATCGAGTTCGAGCACATCCGCTCCGACGCCGATCGCGTACTCGAACGCGGGCATCGTGTTCTCCGGGCGCAGCGCGCGAGCGCCGCGATGTCCGTGAACGAGAACCCGCACTTCCGTCGCCTGAGTGATCATGGCCAGAAATGCCCCTGCCGTCAGGGCCCGCCGCTTCATTACTCCACAGGATATATTGAGGGGGTAAAAACCGATGAACCGCCGTGACTTTCTGGCTGCGGTGGCCTCCCCGCTCGCGGCTGCACCCGGCGAGCGAGCCAGACCGCAGCTGTGTATCTTCTCGAAACACATGGCGCAGTTCGGGTACGCCGAACTCGGCCGCACGGCGAAGCAGATGGGCTTCGACGGCATCGACCTCACCGTCCGTGCAAAAGGTCATGTGCTGCCCGAACGCGCGGCCGAAGACCTGCCGAAGGCCGCCGATGCCATCCGCTCGAACGGCCTGAACCTGCCGATGATCACGACGGGCATCACCTCCGGACAAGACCCGAACGCACGCGCCATTCTGGGGACCGCCTCAAAGCTGAAGGTGCCGTACTGGAAGCCGGGGTATCTGAACTACGCGCTGAATGACATCGAAAGCGGCATCGAAAAAGCGCGCAAGTCCGCCGCTGAGCTGGGTGCGCTCAGCCGAGAGTATGGCATCGCAGTCGGTTTTCACAACCACTCGGGCAACTATATCGGTTCCGCGATGTGGGACACGCGCTGGATGATCCGGGATCTCGATCCGAAGTGGGTCGGCTACTATTTCGATCCCGCGCACGCCACAGTCGAGGGCGGCCTCGCCGGCTGGCGCATCTCGGAAGCGATGGCCCTTCCGCGGCTGAAAATGGTCGCGGTGAAGGATTTTTACTGGGAGAAAGCAGGCGGCACGTGGAAGCCGAAGTGGTGCCCGCTCGGCGAAGGCATGCTCAACTGGACAGAGGTTTTCAAACTGCTCGCCGCCGCGAACTTCGCCGGCCCGATATCACTGCACGTGGAGTACGACCCGAAGGACGAGCTGGCCGCGATCGCCAAAGACTTACAGTTCCTGAAGGACCAGGTCACTAAAGCCTGGGCGTAGGATCTCCGATAACGTGTCATGCCGTTCACCGGTGACAGACAGCCGCCGGCCCCCAGGCCCGTGAATCTGCCGGAGAATGCGGCACTCATTGTCATCGACATGCAGCGGGCAATCGATCACCCAGGCTGGGGAGAACGCAACAATCCTCAGGCTGAACAGATGATCGCGGCACTCCTCGTCGCCTGGCGGCACTATGGCATGCGCCTGTGGCATGTTCGGCACGACTCGACCGAGCCTCACTCGACGTATCGGCCCGGTCAACCGCTGCACGACTTCAAACCGGAGACCGCGCCGCTTGCAGGCGAACGCGTGGTCGCAAAGCACACGCCGAGCGCTTTCGTCGGCACTACTCTCGAACAGGAGCTGCGCGCCGCCGGTTGCCACTCGGTAGTCATTACCGGCGTAATCACCAACAATTCCGTGGAAGCAACCGCCCGCGACTCCGGCAATCTCGGGTTCGATACGTACGTAGTCGAGGACGTGTGCTTTACTTTTGGCAGGCACGACTGGCAGGGCGAGTGGCGCGCGGCCGACGAGGTACATGCGATGAGTTTGGCGAATCTGGAAGGCGAGTATTGCACCGTCGCGCGCGCGGGTGACGTACTCGAGGCTATCGAACGAGCGCGCCGATCGCCGCACCGGCAACGATCAGCCACACCGTAGAGACGCGCGTAAAAGCCGTCCCGATCAGCGCGCCGGCGGCGATACCCGCGGGGAGAAGTCGTTCGAAAACCCCTGCCTCGCGGGCCATGGGCAGCGCAGTGCTGATCACCAGGCCCGAGCCGGCGATGACAACAGCGCCGAGGCTGGAGCGCACGCGCGGGTCCTCGACGCGGTTACCTGCAAAACGCATGAGCGGGACCGCGAGGAACGCGGGCGTCATCAGCGCAAGCCAGGCAGCGACGGCCCCCGGCAGGCCGGCAACGAAATAGCCGATCGCCACGACGTAGCCGCCCATCGGACCGGGAGCGGTCTGGCCGGCAGTGAGCGCGACGTTGAGTTGCTCGTCCGTCACCAGCTTCCTCTCAATCACGAACTCATGCCGCACGATAGGGATCGACGATTGCCCGTTCAGCGACAGGAGCACCGTCTTGAGCATCGCGAGATAAAGCACAACCAGCGTCATGTCTCGCGCCAGAAGTATCCCACGACCGCTGAGCCGATCAGAATCTGAACGGGTGAAACCCAGTGCAGCGCGATGAACGCTGCCGTCGCGATCGTGACCGATCGCATCCACTGGATTCGCGCGAGATATGGCTGAAGCAATGAAAGCGCTCCGCCCAGGATCACACCAACCACTGCCGCGCTGGCGCCCGGAATCAAACGGACAAGTACGCCCGCCTCATAAGCTCTCGTGAGCAGCATGATCGCCAACCCGGCAGGAAGGGACAAGGCGAGGACGGCTGCAACCGCGCCCGGCCAGCCATGCAGTCTCCAGCCGAGGCCGGCGCAGCAGGCCAGCACGTTCGTTCCCGGCGCGACGCGCGCGATCGCGTAGGCAAGCGAGAATTCATACTCGCCCAGGCTGCCGCGGCGCTCCACCAGCTCGTCGCGCAGACGCGCCAGCGTCGCGCTGCCGCTGGCCCATGTCGTCAGGCTGATGCGCAGGAAGATCGAGGCGATCTCTGCAACCGCGATTCGGCGCGCCTCGTTTATTCGCCGCGTACGAGATCCTCGTAGGTTTCGCGTTTGCGAATCACTCGCCACTGGTCGCTTTCCACCAGCACCTCGGCCGCGCGCGGGCGCGAGTTGTAGTTGGACGACTGCACGAAACCGTAAGCGCCGGCCGTGGAGACAGCCAGCAGATCGCCGGGGAAGACCGATGCCATTGTGCGGTCCCGCGCCAGAAAATCGGCCGACTCGCAGACGGGTCCGACGACATCGGCCACCATCTGCTCGTCGCGCCGGCGCACGGGCAGGATCTCGTGATGCGCTTCATACAGCGCCGGACGCAGCAGATCGTTCATCGCCGCGTCCACGACGACGAATTCCTTCCGCGCCGTCCGCTTCCGGTAAAGCACGCGCATGAGCAGGACTCCCGCTTCCCCGACAACGCTCCGCCCCGGCTCCACCAGAATGTGCAGATCGCGGCCGCGGACACGCTCACCGATCGCGCGCGCATAATCCTCGATGCACGGCGCCGTCTCGTCGGGCCTGTACCGGACGCCCAAACCGCCGCCGAGATCGAGATGCGCCGGTGGAACACCGGAATTGCGCAGGCGCTCGATCAGCTCGAGCATGCGGTCGATCGCCTCCATCATCGGCGCCGCCTGCAGCAGCTGCGATCCGATATGGCAGCTGATGCCTTCCACGGCAAGGTTCGGCATGTGCGCGGCGCGCGCGTATACGTGCTCGATCTCTGCTATGTCGATACCAAACTTGTGCTCGCGCAGGCCCGTCGAGATGTACGGGTGCGTGACTGCGTCAACGTCGGGATTGACGCGCAGCGATACCCGCGACCTGACGCCCGCCCGGCCGGAGAGCGCATCGATCAAATCAATCTCCTCGTCGGATTCGCAGTTGAACGAGTGAATACGCTCGCGGATCGCGTACTCGATCTCTTCCGCGGTCTTGCCGACGCCGGAAAAAACGATCTTGTTCGGGTCGCCTCCCGCTCTCAGCACGCGGAACAGCTCGCCGCCCGAGACAATGTCAAAGCCGGAACCTGCGGCCGCGAGCAGGCGCAGCACGCTCAGATTCGAATTCGCTTTTACGGCATAGCAAATCTCGTGCGGCAGGCCGTCGAGAGCCCGGTCATAGGCGCGGTAGCGCCCGATAATATCCGTCGCCGAGTACACGTAGCACGGCGTGCCGATCCGCGCGGCTATGTCAGCCAGCGCCACCGACTCGCAGCACAGAGTCTGTCCCTCGTAGCGGAACGGTGAGTCGTACGGCATCAGGTCACTTTCAGCACGACCATCGTTTGATCGTCGGTCAGCGGAGCGCCTTCCGAGAAGGCATCGAGTTCGGAGAAGATGCTGTTGACGATCGCCTGTGGCGGTGTTCCGCAGTACTCGCGCAGCGCTCTGAACAGGCGCGCCTCACCGAATTCTTCACCCGCCGTGTTTAACTGGTCCTCGAGGCCATCGGAATACAGGAGAATGACGTCTCCCGACTCGGCCTCGAACGTGGCCTCCTCATAGCCGCGGTCTTCCAGCAGGCCCAGCGGGATACCCTCCACCCGGACGTGCACGCGCTCGCCGCGGCGGCAGACCGCCGGCGGCATGGACCCGGCGTTTGCCATTACCAGTCTTTTGTTCGCGACGTCCCACTGCAGGACGAGCAGCGTGACGAAATGCGCGTCCACACGGCGCTCGAGCAGAATCGAGTTCAGCAGCCGGAGCATCTCCGCCGGGCTGCGCTTCCGGAAGCCGACGGTGCGCAGCAGCCCGCTCACGAGCGACCCATAAAGCGCCGCCGCCGCGCCCTTGCCGCTCGAATCGCCGAACGCGATCAGGCTGTACTGATCCCCGTACTCGAAGAAGTCGTAGATATCTCCCGTGATCTCGCGCGCCGGCCGATGCCCGATTCCGATCTGCAGTCCCTCCACTTCGGGAGCCTCGCGCGGCAGCAGCACGGACTGAACTTTCCGTGCGGCCTTCAGATCCTGTTCCATTCGCTGCTCGCGCTGGGCGAGCTCCTCGTACAGGCGCGCGTTCTCTACCGAAATCGCTATCTGCGGCGCGATCAGGGACAGGATGCGCATGTGCTCGTCAGTGAAGTACGCGATGCGCTCGCTTTCGAGATCAAGCACACCGACAACTCGATCGTGCACGATCAGTGGTACCGCCACTTCCGAGCGAATATCCGGATGCGACGCGATGTAGCGCGGGTCCGCCAGCGTATCCTCCACACGCAGGGTTTCGCGCTGCTCGGCCGCGGCTCCGGTGATACCTTTTCCGAGCGGAATATTATCGAGCACGACGCGCTGATCGTAGCGCTCGCTGAAGCGGTGGCGCAGGCACGCCTGCTCGGCATCGAGCAGCAGGATGCTGAACGCGTCGTAGTCGATCAGCGACCGCATCGCCTTTGCAATCCTGCTGAGCAGTTCGTCGAGCTGAAGCGTCGACGAGAATTCCGTCGCCAGTTCGAGCATGAGGCGGCGGGTGCGGCTCTGCCGCTCGATGCGCTTGTGCAGGCGCGCGTTGTCGATCGAGGCGGCTGCGCGCGTGGCGAGCAGGCGCAGCAGCGATGTGTCCTGTTCGCTGAAGGCGTTCGTGCGGGTGGCCTGGATGTCGATGACCCCCACCAGCTTGTTGCGTGCGATCATCGGCACCGCCAGTTCGCTGCGCACCGCATCGATGGTCGGAATATAGCGCCGGTCTTCGAGTACGTTGTTCGAAAGCACGGGCCTGCGCTTCTGAGCGGCTATGCCGGTGAGTCCCTCGCCCACCGGAATAACCACATTGCGGACCACTTCGTCACGGTGCCCCCGCGCATATCGAACCCGCAGGCTGTGTTGCTTGTCGCTGTAGAGCAGGATTGCGAACACTTCGTGCGGGATGACGCGGGCGATGAAGTCTGCGACCTGCGGCAGCAGCTTGTCCAGATCCAGCGTCTCGGCGGTGACCGTGGACAGCTCGAGCAGGAAGTCCAGCAGCTCTTCGCGCTCGCGGAAGCGAACATCGGCTTTGCGTGGGGACGCCATCGCTGTTTCCGGGGCGCTCAGGCGGCTGCCTCGACAATTTTGACGCTGGCGCTGGCGCCGATCCGATTCGCGCCGGCGGCGATCATCCTGCGCGCGTCTTCCACGGTGCGGATGCCGCCCGACGCTTTGACTCCCATGTTCGGCCCTACAATGGACCGCATCAGGGCCACGTCGCGCTCGCTCGCGCCCGCCGGGCCGAAGCCGGTCGACGTCTTCACGAAATCGGCGTTCGCGACCTTAGCGAGCGTGCAGGCCACGACTTTCTGGTTATCGTCGAGCAGCGCGGTCTCGAGAATGACCTTCACGATCGCTTTGTTCCGGTGGCTTACATCCACGATCGCCTGTATGTCGAGCTTCGCGGCTTCGAAGTCGCCCGACTTCAGCGCGCCGATATTGATCACCATATCGATCTCGTGCGCGCCGACACGGATCGCCGCCTCGGTTTCCGCGCGCTTGCCTTCCGTCGACATGGCTCCGAGCGGGAAACCTGCCACGGCGCAGACCCTGACCGGCGAGCCGGACAGTTCCTTTGCGACCAGCGGCACCCAGTAGCTGTTCACACACACACTCGCGAAATTGTAGCGGCGCGCTTCCGAGCAGAGCCTGAGAATGTCGTCGCGCGTGGCATTGGCGCGCAACAGCGTATGATCGATCATCGCCGCGAGCGTCGCGTCGTACGGCTTCGCCGGAGCCGGACGGGGCGCAGCAGCAAACGCGCGAACCGTCCGGGCCGTGCCAACCCGCGCGAGGATCTCCTCACCAATCTGTTCGACGAGTCGGTCTAGCTCCGCGGCGTCCAATTCGAGTACCGGCGTTCGATTTCGGCGATCTTCTGAACCCGCCCCTGGTGGCGTCCGCCGCCAAACGGAGTGGTCAGCCAGACGCGCAGGACATCTTCAGCCACGGACTCGGTCAGCAGCCTGCCACCGAGCGTAAGTACATTGGAATCATTGTGTTCGCGGCTGTTGCGGGCGGACGCTTTATCATAGCACAGGGCCGCTCGGATGCCCGGGACTTTGTTCGCCGCAATGCACGAGCCAATGCCCGCGCCGTCGATAATGACGCCGCGCGCCGCCTCTCCGCGCGCCACCATGACTGCGACTTTTTCCGCGATGTCCGGGTAGTCTGCCGGCTGGGTGTCGGCGGTACCGACATCCTCGGCGTGCAGTCCGAGATCGCTGAGCACTGGCTTCAGCCGCTGCTTCATCTGGAATCCGCCGTGATCGGAACCGATCGCGACAATCCGGTCAGGTGCCGGCTTCTGCTTCGCGTCTTCCGGCGCAACCTCGCGTATGTTCACGCCGCGAGCGCGAGCCGCGTCGCGCGCGGAGTCGGTGATGATCGCGCCGCGCGGGACGAGCAGCTCACCGCTCGCCGGCACATCGCCTTCGGTGATGACGGGCCGGGGCAAAGGCTGAGTATATACAACTGACATCTCCGTTCCGCTGTGATAGCTTCTATCGCAACAGGAGCAGACTCGAATGAGCACGATCACACGCCGGGAAAGCATCGGCCACACTCTTGGTGTTGTTGCGGCCGCAAAGGTTCTGGGGGCAGCGCCGCCGGCCACCGCAGGCGGAGCGCTGGGCACCCCGCGCCGCACTCTGTCGCCAGGCCGCGCGGGTATCAGGCTCGCACTGATGATGAGCTACCGAACGGATCACAAGTCTCGCGTCGGGCGGCAGATCGGAGTCAATCACGCGATTGCGGGCGTCCTGCCGGCGCTTGTGAATATGCCGAGAACCGAGTACGAAGCTCGGCTCGCGAAAGTCGTCGCCGATTTCAGGGAAGCCGGACTGAAAGTGGCGGGCGTCGAGAGCCATCCCGTCCCGGCGGAAAAGATCAAGCTCGGAGTTGAAGGCCGCGACGAAGAGATCGAGAACTATATCGCCGCCATCAAAGCCATGGGCAATGTCGGCATTCCGGTGCTCTGCTACAACTTCATGGCCGGACTCGGCTGGTATCGCACCCGTGTGGATTCGCCCGGACGCGGCGGTGCGCTGATTACCGAGTTCAACAACGACGCAGCGAGGACGCAGGGGCTCACGAAGTGGGGGGAGATCCACGAAGAGAAGATCTGGGACAACATAACGTACTTCCTGAAAGCAGTCATCCCCGTCGCCGAGAAGGCCGAGGTCAGAATGGCGCTGCATCCCGACGATCCGCCGCTGACGCCGCTGCGCGGCATCGGACGAATCGTCACGAGCGCCGCGAACTACCGCCGGATTATGAACATCGTCCCGAGCCCGGTGAACGGGATCACCTTCTGCCAGGCGAATTTCATCGCCATGGGCG
>DASSSG010000092.1:0-5770 GCA_035708545.1 Bryobacteraceae bacterium
CCGGTCTCAACGGAAAGTACGATTTCACCCTGGAATGGACACCAGAATCCGGCGAGCCAAACAAGGGCGGTCCCGTTGGCCCCGGCGAAAAGGGCGAGGCAGGCGGCGCGGCGGACCCGTCCGGTCCTTCTCTGTTCACCGCGCTCCAGGAGCAACTCGGCCTGAAACTCGAGCCGACGAAGGCTGCGGTCGAGATCATCATCATCGACCGCGCAGAAAAGCCATCCGAGAACTGATTGATGCGCTGCTGTGTCCTGGCCGTGGTGGCCTTCGTCGCCCTGCACGCTGCCGAACATAAGGGCGTGGTCAGGTTCGGCGGGCTGCCGGTGCCGGGCGCGTCCGTAACAGCGACGCAGGGTGAACGCAGCGTAAACACCATCACCGATGCGCAGGGCGCGTACTCGTTTCCCGATCTTGCGGGCGGCACCTGGACCATTCAGGTCGAGATGCAGCTCTTCGCTCCACAGCGGCGCGAGGTGACTGTTTCCAGTACGGCGGCAGCGGCGGAATGGGAATTGACGGTCGTACCCTCCGATCAGCTCGCGCGATTTGTCTCTCCCCCAGCGGCTCCGGATTCGAAGAGCTCGTTTCAGCCGCGCAGGCGATCAACGATGCCGGCAACCGCGCCTTCCCCCCAGCGGCTCCGGATTCGAAGAGCTCGTTTCAGCGGACGGCCGTTACGGCTGCGGCGGACACGCCCGCCCACTCGAGCGAGAGCGGTGCCGCCGCCGAGCAGGATCCCGCCGCCGCAGCCGAACTCGCGCGGCGCGCCGCTGATGGCTTCCTGATCAACGGCAGCGTGAACAATGCAGCTTCGTCTCCCTTCGCGCAACTGCCCGCATTTGGCAACAACCGTCGCGGCCGGAGATCGCTCTACAACGGCAATTTCGGCCTGATTGCGAACAACTCCCGGTTCGACGCGCGTTCTTTTTCGCTGACGGGCCAGCAAACTCCGAAGCCCGCGTACAGCCGCGTCCAGGCGCTCGTTTCCTTCGGCGGCCCCATTCGCATTCCCGGACTGATCCGGCGAAACGGACCCACATTCACCGTTAACTACCAGTGGACGCGCAGCAGCAACGCCTCGACGCAAACCGGGCTGATGCCGACGCCCGCCGAGCGTGCCGGCGATTTCTCGCACAGCGGGCGCCGCGTTTTCGATCCCGACACCGGCGCTCCATTTCCGGATAACCGCATTCCACATACGCGGATCAGCCCCCAGGCCCGCGACCTGCTGACCCTGTTCCCGCTCCCGAATTTCTCCGCCGGAGGCCGTTACAACTACCAGGTCCCGGTTCTCACCGGGTTGCATCAGGATGACCTGCAGACGCGCATCAACAAACGGTTCCGTCGTAACTTCGTATCGGGCAGCGTCGCCGCGCAGAGCACCCGCAGCGATACTCCCGATCTGTTCGGTTTTGTCGATACCGGGCGCATCAGCGGCATCAATGTCGGCCTGAACTACGGCCGCGGCTTCAGCCCGCGAACTTTCGTCAATGTCCGGTACGAGTTGAGCCGGCTCAGCACGCGTGTGACGCCGTACTTTGCCGGTCGACGTAATATATCCGGAGACGCGGGCATTGCAGGCAACAACCAGGAGCCAGTCAACTGGGGCTCGCCGGCGCTGCTGTTCTCCAGCGGAATCACATCGCTGACAGAGGCGCAGGCCTCGCTCACCCGGAATCAGACAAGCGGATTATCGATCGACTGGTTTCTCAGCCGCGGCCGGCACAACGTGACGTTCGGCTTCAACCACCGCCGCCAGCAGTTCAACGTCTTGTCGCAGCAGGACGCGCGAGGAACATTCGTCTTTACGGGCGCCGCTGCCGGTCACGACTTAGCCGGCTTCCTTCTCGGAGTGCCCGACACCGCCTCGATCGCCTTCGGCAACGCAGACAAGTACCTGCGAGCTTCGGTCAATGAGGCGTTTATCAATAACGACTGGCGTGTGAATCCGGGTCTCACCGTGAATGCCGGCCTGCGATGGGAATACTGGTCGCCGGTACGCGAGAAGTACGGACGTCTGGTCAATCTTGACATCGCACCCGGATTTGCCGCCGCAAGACCGGTGGTCGCCCGAAATACCTCCGCGGATGCGTTTCCGCGTCCCGACCGGAACAACTTCGCCCCGCGCGTGGCCTTCTCGTGGCGTCCATTGCCGGCTTCTTCGATGGTCGTGCGCGGTGGGTATGGCGTATACTTCGACACCTCTGTTTACCACCCGATCGCAATGCTGATGGCCCAGCAGGCGCCACTCTCGAGAAGCCTGCGCGTCGCAAACAACCCCGAAACTCGGCTTACTCTCGCGAATGGTTTCAACGCCGCGGTTTCCGCCACCGAGGCCACCACGTTCGGTGTCGATCCGGCATTTCGTGCCGGCTATTCGCAGAACTGGCAACTGTCCATCCAGCGTGACCTCCCCGCGGCCCTGCAGATGACGGCCGGCTACTCCGGCGGCAAAGGCACGCGCGCGCAACAACAGTTCCTGCCGAATACATTTCCCGATGGCGCCGTGTTTCCTTCCGGCTTTACGTATCTGACGTCGAACGGAAACTCCATCCGTCATGCCGGGCAAGTGCAGCTGGGACGGCGGCTGCGCAGCGGTCTCACCGGAAGCCTGCAATACACGCTGGCCAAATCGATCGACGACGCCGCCCTCGGTGGCCGTAACGAAGGCGCGCGTCTGATTGCGCAGAACTGGCTCGACCTTCGCGCCGAACGCGCTCTCTCGAATTTCGACCAGCGGCATCTGCTCGCGGCGACCGTTCAGTACACGACAGGCATGGGATTGCGCGGCGGTGCGCTCGCGGCCGGACGCGTGGCCGCGCTGCTGCGGGAGTGGACCTTTGGGTCGCAGATCACTGCCGGAAGCGGGTTGCCGCTCACGCCGGTGTATCTCAGCGCCGTGCGCGGTACCGGTGTGACGGGAAGCATCCGTCCTGATTACACCGGCGCTTCGCTTCACGATGCGCCGCCGGGTTTCTTTCTCAATCCTGCCGCATACGCCGTTCCCGCACGGGGCCGCTGGGGCAACGCCGGAAGGAACTCGATCACGGGACCATCGCAGTTCGTCCTGAACGCATCCCTCGGGCGCACTCTGCGCTCCAGCGAGCGCGTAAGCCTCGATCTCCGCATCGATGCTTCCAACGCTCTCAACTACGTGACCTGGTCGCGCTGGAACACCACCATCGGCAACGACCAGTTCGGATTGCCGGTCGCGGCCAACCCCATGCGGACCGTACAGGCCACCATTCGGATGAGGTTCTGACGTGCGGCGAAGCGTTATTGCCCTTCTTGCTGTTGCCACCTCGCTCCCCGCGCAGACCGGCCAGAACACACAACCAGGGGGAACGCCGAACTTCCGCACCAGCACACAGCTCGTCGTGGAAACCGTGACCGTCAGGGACAAGAACGGCAATCCCGTGACAGGACTTACCGCACGCGATTTCTCGATCACGGAAGACGGCGTGCCGCAGGAGATCCGATTCTTCGAATTTCAGAGGCTCGATCGCGTCGCACCCGCCACGCCTCTGCCGGACGAGCATCGTGCGCTCCCGTTTCCCCGGCTCACCCGTTCGCAGATTGCTCCCACCGCTCCCGGTGATTCTCGTTATCGAGATCGGCGTCTGCTCGCGTTGTACTTCGATTTGACTGCCATGCCGGTCGCCGATCAAATCCGTGCCTTCAATGCCGCGAAGCGGTTCGTTCGGATCCAAATGACGGGCGCGGATCTGCTCGCGATCATGGTGTTTACCAGCGGCTCCGTGCAGGTGCTTCAGGATTTCACCGATGACCGCGACCGCCTGCTCAGCGTGATCGAAACCCTGATCGTCGGCGAAGACGAGAACGCGCCCGCCGATCCCGCCGACTCGAGCCGCGCCGATACAGGCGCCGCGTTCGGACAGAATGACGCCGAGTTCGACATCTTCTTCACCGACCGGCAACTGGCCGCGCTCCAGACCGCGGCGTCCATGCTCGGCCGTCTGAACGAGAAGAAGTCGCTCATCTATTTCGCGAGTGGGCTTCGTCTGAGCGGCGCCAATAACCAGGCGCAGCTGCACGCGACGATTAACGCGGCAATTCGCGCCGGCGTGTCATTTTGGCCGGTGGATGCGCGCGGTCTCGTCGCCCAGGGTCCACTCGGTGACGCAACTCGCGGCTCGCCGGGCGGGCTCGCCATGTACACCGGCGCTGCCGCTGCCGATCTCGCGAAAGGCTTCCAGCGATCGCAGGACACGCTCTGGACGCTCGCGGCGGATACCGGCGGCAGGGCGCTGCTCGACTACAACGACCTGACGCGGGGAATCGAGCAGGCGCAACAGGCCACGTCGAGTTACTACATACTCGGCTACTACACGACGAACGCGAACCCGGACGGCAAGTTCCGCAGGATCAGGATCACGCTGAACAACAGCACGGAAGCGAGCCTCGATTACCGTCAGGGTTACTACGCGAACAAGGTTTTCAGCAAATTCACCTCGGCCGACAAAGAACGCCAGCTCGAAGACGCTCTCATGCTCGGAGATCCCATCACCGAGCTGACCATCGCGCTGGAGATCGGTTACTTCCAGCTGAATCGTGCGGAGTACTTTGTAACGCTGACCGTGAAGATTCCCGGGAGCGAGCTGGCCCTGGCGCGCCGCGGAGGCGCCGAACGAACAACGATCGATTTCATCGGCGAGATCAGGGACGAATACGGCTCGACCATATCCAACGTCCGCGACAAGGTTGACATCAAACTGAGCGGCACCGTTGCCGCCGAGCTGGCGAAGCGTCCCATCGAGTACGACACCGGCTTCACATTACTGCCCGGCCGCTACCGGATCAAGTTCCTCGCGCGCGACGCGGAGACCGGCAGGATGGGCACCTGGGAAATGCCGTTCACCGTTCCCAACCTCAATAAAGAGGTGCTGCGCGTCGCGATCAGTTCAGTGATCCTGAGCAGCCAGCGCGTGGACCTGCAGGAGGCGTTGTTCAACGCCGGAAAGGAGAAAGGGCGGCAGGCCCAGTCGTTCAACCCGCTGGTGCAGGACGGGCAGAAGCTGATTCCATCCGTCACCCGGGTTTTCAGCAAAGCGAAGGACATGTACGTTTACCTGCAGGCTTACCAGCAGCAGGCGGAGAGGCCGCAGCCGCTGTACGCGTTCGTCACGTTCTACCGAGGCCAGGCGAAAGCCTTCGAGACCGCGCCCCTGGTTGCGTCCGAGGTATCGGCGAATCGTCTGAAGACGCTTCCGCTGCGCTTCAGCTTCCCTCTGGAGAAGCTCAATTCGGGCGAATATCTCTGTCAGGTCACGGTGCTCGATCCGAAAAACGGCAAAGCCGCGTTCTGGCGGGCGCCGGTAATGCTGGTCCCATAAGCGCGCGAACGGAGCCCGCGAGAGCAATGCCCACCGGCCGCCGGCGCGTATTGGCTGCGCCGCTACTGACTCGTGTGCCGTCCCCGATACCGCTTGCTAACGCGCGCGGCTCGGAAGGGTCGTATCTGAGCCGCAACCGTAAGGGAGCGGTTGTCAAAGGCGAGCGGGTGGGACGTGAGTACTAAAGTATTCCACTTCGAGCGCTATACCGGGGTAGGCCGCAGGTTCAGGTGGTTCCCTTGTAGCACCTGATGAACCGTGATACTTTCGAGATGTCACGAGCCGACCGGAGCAGTCGAGGCCTGACTCGGGCGCGAAAACTCGGAGTAAGGAGAAGCCCAGTGGAGAATACCGCAATCGAGGAATTGAGAGCGCACCTGATGGCGACGAATGAGGAATTCCGCCGTCTGGCT
>DASSSG010000093.1:0-7919 GCA_035708545.1 Bryobacteraceae bacterium
GGCGCGCGTTGTACAGCGCCTCGAAGCGGTTCGGATCTCGCGCCAGCGGCCGGTGCGTGCTCGAGCCGACGCGCTTCCGAACCAGATCGAACGTCGCGTCGAGCCAGATGGACACGCCGTTGTTGTTGGCGAGTTCGACGTTCTCCGGCCGTGTGAACGTGCCACCGCCGAGCGCGAGCACGGTCGGGTAACCCGTTTGGATGCGCCGCACACGCCGCAGCAGCGCGTCGTGCTCGATCTCGCGAAACGCGTCCTCGCCCAGCGTGCTGAACAGGTGGCTGATGCTGGCTCGCTGCTCGTGTTCGATGTCCTCGTCGAGATCGCCGAAGTGCCAGCCGATCTCGTCGGCGACATACCGCGCCACTGTGCTCTTGCCCGAACCCATGAAGCCGACAATGTAGATGCCGGGCGTGCGCTTCAGCTTGAGGATCATGAGCCTCTCGACAGCACCCGTTCGGTCAGACCGGGAAAGAGGCGAGTCGCGCCCACCATCAGCCAGCCCGAGCGCGGTATCAGCACCGTGCGCACGCCGCGTTCCACAGCGCCGGCGATCGCTGCGGCCACCTGCTCCGCCGTGACCGCCCACCGGTCGCGCAGTCCCTGCATCGGCGGCGGAGTACCGGCGAGCACGTGCTCCTGGAATCGTGTCCGCACATAGCCCGGGCAGACGGAGATCGCCGCGATATTCCAGGGCTTCAGCTCGATACGCAGCCCGTCAGTGAAGGAGTTGAGCGCGTATTTCGAGGCCGAGTACAAAGTGAACCACGGCAGCGTGATCTTACCTGCGATCGAGCTGACATTGACGATCGCGCCGGCGCGCCGGCGCTTCATGTCGGCAGCCGCGAGCTGTGTCAGCTCGAGCGGCGCGAAGAAGTTGAGCTCCCACAGCGTGCGAGCCTGCGCCATGGGCGTCGTGTGCGAAGGCTGATAAATGCCGGTTCCGGCGTTGTTCACGAGCACGTCGATTCGCCCGTACGCCGCGATGGTCTGCTCGACCGCGACCCGGCGCGTCGCGCGCTCCAGCAGATCGCCCGCGATGACCAGCGCGTTGCCCCCAGCCACACGCTCGAGCTTCTCGCGCGATCGCGCCACCAGCGCGAGCTTCGCTCCGCGGTCGCGAAAAGCGCCGGCGCAGGCGGCGCCGATGCCCTCCGACGCGCCGGTGATCAGGACGACTTTCCCGTCGAGCTTCATGCCTCAGCGCGCACGCAGCGCGCGCAATTGGGAGAACGCGTCAGGCGCGTGCCGGTCTGGTCGTGGCGCGGGATAATACTATCATGCCGGAAGCGCTCCTGCCCCTGTTTCCGCTTGGCGTGGTGCTCTTCCCGCGCACCGTCCTTCCGCTGCACATCTTCGAGGATCGCTATAAAGAGATGATTCGGGAGGCCATCGAGAACAACCAGGAGTTCGGGGTCGTGCAGGCCGGCGAAAAAGGTATCGTCAACATGGGCTGCACGGCGACCGTCGAGAAGGTGGTCAACCGCTATCCCGACGGGAAGCTCGACATCCTGACCGTTGGGCACCGCCGCTTCGAGATTCACGAGCTCAACGACGAAAAGCCCTATCTGCGCGGTGAGATCACCTTTTTCGATGATGACGCCGATGAGGAGGAGCCGCCCCGCGAACTGCGCGTGCAGGCGATCTCCGAATACAAGCTCCTTCGCGACGTCACGGACGAGGAGCCACAGACCGAGCCCCGCATGGAGGACCCGCAGCTCAGTTTCCAGCTCGCGCAGATCATCTCGGATCTCAACTTCCGGCAGTTGCTGCTGAGCACGCGCTCGGAGAGCGAGCGGCTGAAGCAGTTCACGAAGTTCGTGCCCGCGTACCTTATCCGGCAGAAGCACGCCGCGCATGTCCGGGAGATCGCACCCCGCAATGGCCACGCGCGGGTGAAGATACAGTGAGCGGCGCTGCGCGCCGGCATCTGCTCATCGACGCCGACGATACCCTCTGGGAGAACAACGTCTACTTCGAACGCGCCTTCGATGAGTTCGTCGACTTTCTGGACCACTCGACGCTTTCGCCCGAAGAGGTGCGTGCCGTGCTCGATGAGATCGAGGTGGCGAACAACAAAGTGCACGGCTACGGCTCGCTGAACTTCGGCCGTAACCTCAGCGAATGTTACCGGCATCTGTGCGAGCGCCACATCGCCGAAGCAGACGTGGAAAAGGTGGTCGCTATTGCCACGCGCATTATGGAGCAGCCGATTGAGGTCCTCGCGGGCGTCGAAGAGACGCTCGCGTACCTTTGCACACGCCACGACCTGATCCTGTTCACCAAGGGGCACCCCGAGGAGCAGAAGCTGAAAGTCGATCGCTCCGGGCTCGCGATGTACTTCGGGCACACAGCGATCGTGAAGGAGAAGGACGCGCCGGCGTACCGCGGCCTGGTCCGCGAACGCGGCCTCGATCCGGCCTGCACGTGGATGGTGGGAAACTCGCCGAAATCCGACATCAACCCCGCGCTCGCCGCTGGTCTGAACGCGGCTTACGTCCCCCACGAACGCACATGGCACCTCGAGAAGACCGAACTCGCCACCGGCCCCGGCCGCCTTCTCAGGCTCGAGTGCTTCGCCGATCTGCGGCGGCATTTTTAAGCTCGTTCGGAACGTACAATGATGCGATGGCCCTCACGCTGAACTGCGTTGGTGATTTCAGGAATCCCTGGAAGACTGCCACTGAAGAGAGCCGGCATATCACGAACTGGACATGGAGTCCGGGCACTGATTCGTGGCAGGCGGTTTACGCAACGAACGTGATCGTGACCGGCAGTCTGAGCCAGTTCCTCGGGCTTATTGAAAAACAGAAAGCAGGGAACATTCAGCGGATCAACCTGCTCTCTCACGGGACTCGCGGGCTGATTGCGTTCACAGGGAGCATCAGTGCCGAGGATGGATCGGTCAGTCTCAATTCGAAGAACGGGCTCGATCTGAGAATCGCCGATACCGAGCCAATCTCAAAGGGCGGAGGCAAGTTCGAGGAATCCCTCGGCGCGATTGCTCGTCGCCTCCGCAACCGCTTCGCGAAAAATGCGGAGATCGTGTTCTATCTCTGCAACAGCGGGAGTGACTGGGAACTCCTTCAGGAGGTCGCGAATGCTTTCCAGGTTGTCGCCAAAGGCTTTCAGAAGAAGATCTGGTTCTGCCCTGAGTGGCCCAAAGTTCCCGGGCCGCCAAAGATCGACCGCAGCTTCACCAGTCTCGATAAGTGCGCAACCAAAAAGAAGGGCATTGGGCATCTGAATCCGGATATCAGTCGCCAGCCGAAAGCCGCAAAGGAATAGCTCCTCATCAGTTTCACCACGCATGTTTCCGCTACACTGACAGAGAACGCAACAGGCTGTATCTCGCGTACGTTTTGGATCTTCTTCATGCCCGGGTGGCGAAACAGGCAGACGCAAAGGACTTAAAATCCTTTGTCCCGAAAGGGACGTGCGGGTTCGACCCCCGCCCCGGGCACTTGCGCACACTTACCGTCGCCGCGGTTGTCCTCGCCGTCGTTGCCTTCTACTTCTGGATCGCATCCGCGGGCAACGAGCCGACGCCACACTATCGATATCTGGCTCAGGGCTTCCTGAACGGGCATCTGCACCTGTCGGTCGCGCCGCGCTCGGAACTCCTCGCGCTCCCCGATCCGCGCGATCCCGACGGGAATGAACCGTGGCGCCTGCACGATGCGTCGCTGTACAACGGCGTCTACTATCTGTACTTCGGCCCCGCTCCGGTCCTGGCTGCGTATCTGCCGTGGCGGGCGCTCACGGGCGCAGACCTGCCGGACAGGATCGCCGCGCCTGCATTCGCCGCTGCCGGCTACATGTTTTCGGTCCTCCTCCTGCTCGAGCTGCTGCGCCGCACGAGACAGCGCTTGTCAACACCGATCCAGGCAGCAGCGGCGGCGGCCCTCGGGTTATGTACGTTCGTACCGTTCGTGCTCCGCAGGCCTGCCGTCTACGAAGTCGCCATCCTGTCCGGCTATGCATTCTTCATGGCCGCCGCATACGCGTTCGCGCGCGAGCGCTACGCGCTCGCCGGCATCGCGTTCGTGCTTGCGGCAGCGAGCCGGCCGCACTACGCTCTGGCGGCCGTGGTGTTCTGGATCGCGCTCGCAGTCACACGCCGCCGGCTCGCATCCTTTACGATCCCGCTCATCGCCGGCGCGGCGGCGCTCCTCTCGTATAACTACGCGCGCTTCGGCGACCCTGTCGAGTTCGGCATCAATTACATGCTGGGCGGCGCGAAGCATCTGCAGCACCTGCGCTACTCACTGGGGCACGTGCTGCCCGGCCTTTATTATTTCCTGCTCTGCCCGCCAAAGCTGCTGCCGGAGTTCCCGTTCTTTCGTCTGGCCCCAGCCGGTTTCCCGGCGCCGTATTACTACTTTCTCGAGCCCGTTGCCGGAGCGTTCGCCGTCACACCGGCAATCATCGCGACGTTCTTTGCGCGCGGTGTCGCGCGTACGCTGGTCCTCGCTTCTCTCGCGGTTCTGTGTGTTCTCGTTCTTACCGGCTGGACAACGCAGCGCTACAGCGTCGATTTCGTCCCTGCGCTGCTCGTCGCCGCGCTCACCATTTGTTGGCGCTGGAAGCGGCTCGCGGTCGTGGCGCTGGTCTTCGGCATGGTGGTCAATGTTGCCGTCAGCTTTACTGGCTACGACGACGGCCTGCGCGAACGGCATCCGGATACTTACTACCGGATCGCCGGCCTGTTCGGCGCGCCGCGCGAACGCGCTCTCGACATCAGCGCGCTCGTGACGTTTCCCGAGCGTCCGCCGCGCCGCACCGAACCATTGCTGACGACGGGCGAGCCATTTGCGGGCAACGTCGTAGCGGTGCGCTACATCGATGCCGAGACCATTCGGATCCTGAGCGTGAAATGGGGTGTCGGCGGAGTCTCGAGTCCGCCGCTTTCTGTGCAGCCCGGACGAGCATACGACCTGCGGATCGTCTACTCACCGGACCAGCATGAACTTTCCGTAAGGCTCGATGGCAGCCTGGTTCTCACTCACGCAATGGTGCTGTTTCCCACACGGGCCGATCAGGTTCTCGTCGGCCAGAACCGGATCAACCCCGAGGTATTCGGCGCCAGGTTTTCGGGCGTCATCGAGCAGCGCGCGATACCCTGACCGTCATGATCCGGGTCACACGGCGCGCCACGCTGCTCGCGGCTCTCACGCCACTCGCTAAATCGCGTCCTCTGATCAAGCCCCGAGCGCTGAAAGAAGGCGACACCGTCGGCCTCGTGACGCCGGCCACCTACGTAGCCGATCCGGATCGCATCGCACTTGCAGAGCGCACGCTGAAGTACTTCGGCCTGCGCGCGCGCTTCGGACGGAACGTGCGCCGCCTATCCGGGTATCTTGGCGGATCCGTATCGGAACGTGTCGCCGACCTGCATGACCTCTTCGCCGATCCCGAGATCAGGGGGATCTTCTGCATCCGCGGCGGATATGGCTCAGGTCAACTGCTGGACAAGCTGGACTACAGCCTGATCCGGCGCAACCCGAAAGTGTTCCTCGGCTACAGCGACATCACGGCGCTCCATCTCGCGATACACCGCGAGACGGGTCTCGTCACGTTCCATGGCCCCGTCATGGTCAGCGCGTTCACCGATTACACGCAGAAGTATTTCCGGGCCGCGCTGTTTGGCGCAGAGCCGCTGGGGCGCGTGACAAACCCGCCGGACACCAGCCCGCTCCGCCCCACGCACATCCTGCGCACTGTACGCCCCGGCCGAGCTCGCGGCCGCCTGATCGGCGGGAATCTCTCGCTCGTGTCTGCCCTCATGGGCACGCCCTGGGAGATCGATACGCGCGGGCGGATTCTGTTCATCGAGGACGTCGGCGAGCAGCCGTACTCCGTCGATCGGATGCTCACGCAGCTCCGTCTGGCGGGCAAGCTGGACACGGCGGCGGGCATCATCTTCGGCGAGTGCCACGACTGCCGGCCGCGTGAGTTTCAACCGAGCTTCGAATCGAGCTTCTCGCTGGGCGAGGTCGTTGACGCCATTCTCAGCGAGCTGAAGGTCCCCGTGCTCTATGGTCTCACCATCGGACACACCGACGACCAGCTCACGCTTCCGATCGGCGTCCAGGCGACGCTCGACGCCGACAAAGGCGAGCTGATCATCGAGGAGTCCGCTGCGCAGTAACAGCCAGCCACAGCGCGGCAGCGAGCAGAACCGGCGAAGACAACGCACCCGGCATCAGCCGGCCCATGTAAACTGATCCTGCCGCGTGCTGCAGCGCGTTCAGCGCCATAAGAGCGGCAAGCACAAACGAGATCGGCCGCATGATACGCGCCCCGCGGAACACAAGTGGCGACAGCGCGAGCAGCAGCACCACCCCCGCCGCAAGACCCGCGATCCATTCGCCGAACTCGAACGTGGGCAGCGGAAGCCACGGGACTCGCTGCCGGATTGTGCGCACGGCCGGGTTATAGACCGCCAGGAAATCGTGTGTTGCCTCGTCGGCAACGTGCAGCGCGATGGCAACGGCAAGCATGATCCAGGCCCAGCCGTGCCGCCGCCGATTGCCGGCGAAGCCCGCGCGGGCGGGCTGTGCGGCAGTTATCATGACGACAATGCTCCGAAGAATCGCTCTCTCGGCAATCGCAGTTATATCACTGTGCGCTGCCGCCGAACCGAAGACCGAGCTTCTTTGGCCCGGCGGCGCGCCCGGTGCTGTCGGGGAGGAGGACAGAGACAGGCCGTCGCTCACGATCTGGCGCGCGGACCAGAACGTTCGCAACGGTACCGCCGTGATCGTGTGTCCCGGTGGCGGATACGGCACGCTCGCGATGGATCATGAAGGAAAACAAGTCGCCGAGTTTCTCAACCGCCTGGGCATCTCGGCATTTGTACTGAAGTATCGGCTCGGACCCCGCTATCGCTATCCGGCGCCGCTCAATGACGCCCAGCGGGCGATCCGCACAGTGCGATCGCGCGCGAGAGAGTTCGGCGTGGCGCCGGACCGTGTCGGCATCATGGGCTTTTCCGCGGGCGGGCATCTCGCCTCTACCGCGGCAACTCATTTCGATGCAGAGACGCGGCCCGATTTCGCGATTCTGGCTTACCCGGTGATCAGCTTCGACGAGTACGCGCACGCCGGCTCACGGCGCAACCTGCTCGGCGAGGCTCCCGATCCGAAGCTTGTCGAGTCCCTGTCCAATTACAGGCAGGTGACGGCGCAGACGCCGCCGACGTTCCTGTTCCACACAGACGCAGACACGGGCGTTCCGCCGGAAAACAGCATCCTGTTTTATATGGCGCTGCGCAAAGCGAAGGTACCCGCCGAGCTTCACATCATCGAGAAAGGCCGCCACGGTGTCGGTCTTGCCGCGAACGATCCGATCCTGAGCATGTGGCCCAACCTGCTTGCGAACTGGTTCAAGAGCCGAGGGCTGCTGACGCCTGCGTTATGAGCCTGCCGGCAACGCCAGCGGAAACGAGCGTGATCCTCGCCGCCGGCGGCGTACTCTGCCGCGGCTCGACCGAGATCATGGTCGTGCATCGCAAACGCCACGCCGACTGGTCGCTGCCGAAAGGCAAGCTCGAACCCGGAGAATCCTTCGAACAGGCCGCCCTGCGCGAAGTCCGGGAGGAGACCGGCTGCACGGCGAAACTCGATCAGTGGGCCGGGTGCGTTGCGTACCAGCACAAAGGCCGGCCCAAGGTGGTCCTGTTCTGGCGGATGTCAGTGGTCGAGCAGCACGCGCCCGAGCACTCGGAAGAAGTAGCGGAAGCCGTCTGGCTGCAGCCGCAGGAAGCCCTGCGCCGCCTCACATACGAAGGCGAGCGGGAACTGATCGCACGACTGTTCGTTCGCGAGCTTCCCGCGACATCCGGCCAGAACTGAAAGGGCAACGCAGATCAGAACCGCTGGCACCCCAGCTCTGAGTTACAGTAGACTTCTCCAATCCGT
>DASSSG010000094.1:0-4013 GCA_035708545.1 Bryobacteraceae bacterium
AGGTTGGAAGTTTATGGCTGCTCGATCCCGCGACCTGATAGACGTCCAGTAGGAGATAGGTCCACCGGTCGCCTACAGTTCACCGATGCCATCTCCCTGGACCGCTCGGCTTGGGCCAGGTTCGCACGCCTCTCCGGCCCGGCATTGAGCGGGCGAAACGTAGGATTTTGCCAAACAGTGTCAAGAACGTAGGATTGTGCCAGGAATCGTGACGAAGATTATCAGCAATTCTCGCAAATGATCATGGCCGACCATTTAGAATCAATGCGCGGAGTTGTCAACTTTCCTGTCAACCTACAGATCGGTAATGCTGATTTCTCCCCTGCTAACGGGCATCTTCGTTTTTCTGCCAAATAATCAACCCGTTCTCGCTTATCAGATCAGACCCCACAGGCGGTACAGAACGCCGCCTGGCTGAGCTCGGTTCGCCCCCGTCTCGGAGCTGCTCGCGAGAACGTGGCCAGCCCGGAATGGAGTGCCCTCGCGGCTGTTGGAAACAAGAAAGGTACACATCAATGAAGAGAATCTCTATCTTCCTCTATGGCGCCGTTAGCTATCTGATATTCCTGGCGGTGTTTCTCTACGCTGTCGGTTTCATCGGCAACTTCGCCGTTCCGAAGTCACTCGATTCGCCCGGATCGGGTTCGTTACAGACCGCCGTTCTGATCGACGTCGGCCTGTTAACCCTCTTTGCGCTGCAGCACAGCATTATGGCTCGCCCGGCATTCAAGCGCTTCATCACTCGCTTCATCCCCGCTTCAGCCGAGCGCAGCACATATGTCCTGGCCAGCAGCCTGGCCCTGGCGCTGCTGTTCTGGAACTGGCAACCGCTCGGAGGTACGGTTTGGAATGTGGAACACCCAGTCGCGCGCAACCTGCTGTACGCCGGTTACGCGTTCGGCTGGGCACTTGTGCTCATCACAACGTTCGTTATCAACCACTTTGACTTATTCGGCCTCCGGCAGGTCTGGAGACAACTTCAGGGACGACCTCAGGCTCGCCTGCACTTTGTCACTCCCCTGCTGTACCGGATCGTGCGTCACCCGCTCTATGTGGGTTGGTTTTTCGCGTTCTGGAGCACGCCGGTGATGACGATCACACATCTCTTCTTCGCGGTTATGACTACCGCCTACATTCTCGTCGCGATTCGATTCGAAGAAGCCGACCTGTTGAAAGAGCACCCGCAGTACGCGATGTATCGCCGTCAGGTGCCGATGCTCGTTCCGCGGCTCACGCGAAACACCTCATTGCCCCGTACCGATCTCGTTGCTCCCTCGGCCGGAGGCTCGCGCAATCAGGATTCGGCGCGGGCGGTGTTGGCAAACTCGGAATCCCGCTGAAGCGCACGTATCCGACAAACAGTCACAAGCACAACAAGGGACACATATGCACAACTTCTCATCACGCCTGCTCCTGATCACAGCAACTGCGCTCGGGTTCACGCTGAGTTCGATAGCCAGGGGACAGCCCGGAGCGCCTGCAGTGCCGGTGGTGCCCGAGAACCTTCGGGTGCCTTCGGGAAACATTCCCTGGCTGAAGGCTTTCGCGGCTGGTACACAGAACTATGTGTGCCTGCCGGGAGTGGATGGTCCTGCGTGGAAATTTGTCGGCCCGCAGGCCACCTTGTTTGTCACCTATCCATGGTTCCAGGGCGAAGCCCGCCAGCAGATCGCGACGCATTACCTCAGCGTCAATCCAGCTGAGGGCGACACGGCTCGGCCGACATGGCAGCACTCGCTCGACACCAGTGCAGTATGGGCGAAGCCGGTTGCCAATTCGACCGATCCCGCATTCGTCGCACCCGGCGCCATCCCGTGGCTGCTGCTTGAAGTCGTCGGAACCCAACGTGGGCCGATGGGTGGAGCCGGACTTCTGCCGACCACTTACATTCAGCGGCTCAAAACCTCGGGTGGCGTTGCGCCCGCCGGCGGCTGCGATGCTTCCACCTACGGCGCATTCGCGATGGTGCCATACACCACAGACTATCTCTTCTATATGGCAGATACCCGCAACTGAACATCACTGTCGGCGGCGTTCTCGGCGTGGCACACAGCGCGCCGGGAAAGCCCTCCCTGGCCAGTCCCATTTCCGGCCAACATCGCCTGGGCTGCCGCCTCGCAAGTAGCTTTACCAGTCCCGCACGGTCGGTTTCCGAGCCGCGCGCGTCAGCAAGCGGTCAAGACACTTCACAGGCAGCAGACGAGGAGCAGAAAACTCCGTTCCCGCGGGCGCTTCTGGCTCCCGGTTCCTGTGCCTCCATATCCGCGCGAAGCCTCTGCCTGGTAAGCCTCCTTACGTCACTGAAGGCAGTCTCCTCGGCCTCAAAGAGTTTTTCAAACATCCCGCGCTCGTTCGCTGATTTTTTTCGCGTTTACTTCTGACAGACTGTGCCCTGGCATTCAGGGCAGGCCTGCGATGCACTCGCGAAAGGGATCGGATTCGAATGCTGACCCCGGCTGTCGCCGAACTCGATGTGAACCGCCGTGCTGGAGACGACTCCGCCGCAACCGAACTCAGCCCCGCGCTGTACGGCGAGTTGCGCCGCATCGCGTCGAGACACCTTACCGGCGAACGCAGAAATCATACGCTGCAGGCCACCGCGCTCGTACATGAGGCCTACTTGAAGCTCGCCGGCGCGCGGGAGCGACTCTTCTCCGATGACACGCATTTCCTTGCTGTGGCTTCGCGAGCGATGCGGCAGGTTCTCGTCGATTACGCGAGATCCCGCGCGGCGCAGAAGCGTCTTGCCGGCAACCGTGAGCCGTTGGGGACCACGGGCGTCGATGTGGAGACCGAGAGCGGCGCGGAACTGGTCGAACTCATTCATCTGGATGATGCCCTCTCGGCCCTTGCGGTTGTGAACGACAGGCTTGCGCGCCTGATTGAAATGCGCTACTTCGGCGGTATGACTGCCGAGGAATCGGCCGAAGCCCTCGGTATTTCTGTCCATGTTGCTCGCCATGATCTGCGGTTTGCGCAGGCCTGGCTCCGCAGGAGACTGAGTGCATAACCGCGGCCGCAAACGCCCTCATCCTGAAGAACCTCTGACGAGTGGCGAAATTCTCCCGGCCGCTGTGTGACGCGCTTGTTCTGACTTATGCATGTAATCGCCGAAGAAGTCCGATACTGGTTCGAGCAGGCTGCGAACCTTCCGCCCGGCAGCCGCCTCGCATTCCTCGAATCGAACTGCCGCGACGAAGCTGTGCGCACGGAGGTTTTATCGCTGCTCGAGTACGACCTCGATCATTGCGGTTCAGCGCCTGACGTGGCCGTGCCGGAGGCGATAAGCGCAGCCATCGGACCGGTTCTGGGCGGCGGGAATCCCGCCTTTCCGGATAGCCGTGTCGGCCCCTTCGAAGTCGGGCGGTTACTCGGATCGGGCGGCATGGGCTTTGTATACGAAGCGCATCGGATCGATGGCGAAGTTCGGCAGCGTGTCGCCGTCAAGTTCGTACAGGTACCCCCGGCGGCCGGTAAGAACGCTCGTAAGACGGCCCACCGCCGGTTTCAACGCGAGCGTCAAATGCTCGCGTCCCTGCGGCACCCATACATCGCCGGCCTGATCGATGCCGGCACAACTGCCGGCGGCATTCCATACGCTGTCATCGAGCAGGTGGACGGCCTTCCGATCGACAGCTATTGCGACGCCTCGCTCCCGGACCGGGCCGATCGCATCCGCCTCTTTCTCAGGCTTTGCGATGCCGTCCAGTTCGCCCATCGCAACCTGATCGTACATAGCGATATCAAGCCGGACAACGTACTCGTGACCGCCGATGGTATTCCGAAGCTCATCGACTTTGGCATTGCCATCGATCTCGGCGAGCAGGCGACCCTCACTGCCTCGCGCGCGTTCACACCTGGATACGCCAGCCCCGAACAATCGCGCGGGCTCGCCGCCACGGTGGCGACCGATGTCTATGGCCTCGGAGGAGTGCTCTATCGTCTGATGACCGGCGCGGAACCGCGCAATATCAGCAGTGGCTCGCTCGATGAGGTCATCCGCCGCATCTCGG
>DASSSG010000095.1:0-3009 GCA_035708545.1 Bryobacteraceae bacterium
TAGCTTAAATCACGGCTTGTCCGAAGCTTTGCGCGAACCCGAGTCGGAAACCAGGCCGCCATGCCCCGCAAACGCGGTTAGCGGCAGTACGAAATCATCACATCCAGGTCAGTGGCCCTACGACAAAATCAGAAACTTTCCTAGTACTGTTGCCCGCGAAACCCTACTATATCTAGTCCCGCGACAACGGTAATATGAAGCATCTCCGCCAAATGACGCGCCACGCCAGGGCCTACGCGCTTGTGCTGCTTGCACTTGCCGTCTGCCTGCACGTAGCCGCTTATGCCCACTGGCACCCGCCTGATCTGCTGAAGTTCTCCGCGATTTTCTGCATGGCCGTTGCGGCCTCCGTGCTCCGCGTGCTCATGCCCCAGATGGCGGGCGAGGTCTCCTTCAGCCTCATGTTCGTGCTGATCGGGATCGTGGATTTGTCGCTGCCGGAGACCCTTTTGCTCGGCTGCAGCACACTCGTTATTGAAAGCATCTGGCGTCCCGGCTCGCGCCTGACTGCGTCGCAGGTGTTCTTCGCCATCGCCAATCTCTCGGTGGCCATCGGCGTTGCGCAGTGGGTCTTCGATGCCGATCTGTTCGCGGCCACGCGCGCACGTCTGCCGCTCCGCATTCTCGCGGCTGCCGCCACCTGTTTCGCGATGAACTCGTTCGCGGTCGCCGCGTTCATGTGCCTCAGTGAACGCGCGCCGCTCTTCGGGCTCTGGCGGGAACGCGCGCGCCGCCGCTTGTGGCCGTACGTCCTCGCCGCCGTGGTCGCGTGGGCCTACACGCTGATTGCGAACCGTTTCGGCTGGGTCTCCGGCATCCTCCTTCTTCCCTGCCTGTATCTGCTGCAGCGCACTTACAGCCTCTACATCGGCCGGCTCGAGGACGCACGCGGTCATGCCGAAGAGGTTGCCAGCCTGCACCTGCGCACGATTGAGGCCCTCGCCGGCGCCATCGAGGCCAAGGATGACAACACGCATTCCCATCTGAAACGCGTTCAGGTGTACGCGATCGAAATCGGCCGCGAGCTCGGACTCGACGAGCACGAGCTGGCGGCGCTCCGTATCGCATCGGTTCTCCACGATATCGGCAAGCTCGCGGTGCCCGAGAGCATCATCTCCAAGCCCGGCCGCCTCACGCCGGAAGAGTTCGAGAAGATGAAGGTGCACCCGATCGTCGGCGCCGAAATTCTCGAACGCGTTCGCTTTCCTTACCCGGTCGTGCCGATCGTGCGCGCGCACCACGAGAAGTGGGATGGCAAAGGGTACCCATACGGCCTGCTCGGCGAAGAGATCCCGATCGGGGCGCGTATCCTTTCCGCCGTGGATGCTCTCGACGCCCTCGCGTCGGATCGCCAGTATCGCCGTGCGCTTCCGCTTTCGGAAGCCATGGCAAAAATTGCCGCCGAATCCGGCACCAGCTTCGATCCGAAAGTTGTCGCTATTTTGAAGCGCCGCTATGTCGAGCTCGAACGGAAAGCGCGTACCGAGTCGCAGGCGGCTCCGGCTCCGAAACTATCGATCGATATGAAGGTGTCGAAGGACGCCGCGCCCGGTGCCGGCTTTGAGACCGCATCGCCCGTGCGTTTGCCGGCGCGCCCGCAGGCGGACTCGCTCGGCGTGCAGGCGCTGCTCGAGGCCCGGCGCGACGTCCAGGACATCTTTGAAGCGGCTCTCCCCGGCGGCGGCGCGTTCGATCTGGCCGAATCGCTGAGCCTGCTCGCCGTCCGTGTTCGCCGCTTCATCAACTACGACAGCTTCGCGGTCTACTTCGTCCGCGACGGCGAGCTCGTTCCCGAGTTCGTCGTCGGCGAGGATTACCGTCTCTTCCGGTCGCTGCGCATTCCGATGGGCCAGGGTCTGGCCGGCTGGGTGGCGGAGAACCGGCAGTCCATTCTGAACGGCAACCCCTCGGTCGAGCCCGGATACCTCAATGACCCGAACCTCTTCAGCACGATGCGATCGGCGCTGGCGGTGCCGCTCGAGGCCACAGCCGGGGTGCTCGGCGTACTATCCTTCTACCGCGAAGCTCGTGACGGCTTCAGCATCGAAGAGCAGCTTCTCGCCGAGGCGCTCGCGCCGCGCATAGCGATGGCGATTGAGGAGGCCGCGAGCTCATGTCCGCAGCTCGAGTCCGTGGAGACTAGCGGCTTCCCCGATACTGCTGCTCTGCTCGGGCATCTTGAAGCCGAGATGGCACGCGCCCAGCGCCTGCGGCTGCCGCTGTCGGTTCTCGTCTGTCAGGTTAACGGCCTGCGGCGGATTCGCGAGACGTCGGGCGCGCCGGATGCAGCCAAGGCGCTGCGAGCGATCGCAATCGGGTTACGCGACAGCTGCCGCGAGTTCGAGTTTCTGGCGCGCATCGGCCCGGCGGAGTTCGCGATTGTCGCTCCCGGCCTGACGGCACACGCGACCGATTCCCGCATTGCGCGCATCGGCCAGATCGTGTCCGGTCATGGCAGTCATCCCGCGACCATCAGCAGCGGCGCCGCGCACTTCCCCGACGATGGCGAGACAGCGATGGACCTGCTGCGCGCCGCCGACCGCCACCTCGTTGCGAACCTGCGGGCGAGGCGCCGGCAAACGGAACCTGCGGCTGCCGCGCGATAATCTCACAACTTCAGCTGTCGAGGCTGCATCGGAACGCCCAGCAGCAGTTCATCGAGAAATTTGCTGCCGGATCTGTCTGCGCGGCGTTGTATCGGCGCGGCTGATGCCGTGCGCCAGCTCGAGCACGGTGATCACCGAGACCGCGATCTCGTCATCTCCGGACTGCAGTGCCACCCACTCGAGCAGCTGGCCTGCGTTCTTGCCCGCCCGCTCCGCAGCCACCGCCGCGATCGAGTCGAGCATCAATCTCATGCCGGCGGCTCGAGCGGCTCCTGATGCGCGGCGATCGCCGCCTCGACGTCCTTTGCAAACTCAATATCGATCGTCGCGGTGGAATTGGCCGGCAGCAGCGCGATGCACTAGTATAGCGTTTCAATAAAACATATCCACTACAGGATGTTCT
>DASSSG010000096.1:0-10978 GCA_035708545.1 Bryobacteraceae bacterium
GACCATCACCAGCGAGCTCTTCGGTAAGTGAACCGGCACGGCATCGTCCGGAATGAGAGTAACGGGAATGCCGCTTCGTCGCAACGAATCGGCCAGTTGCGCGCCTTCGCCCAGCGGCTGCGATTCTGTGGCAATCACTCGAAACCGCGTGCGCCTCGTGTGTGCCTGCAGGAGCGCGGCCTCGACAGTGCCGCTGTACGAATGTGTCAGCACGATGGCTCCGTCGCCGATGAGAACCGCCGCGCGCTCAGCGACCGCACGGCCCGAACGCTCGAGCGCGAACAAAGTACGGACGCACAGCGTTTCGACTTCCGCAGGAGTGCCGGCCCTGGCGGCTGCGTTCGCAAGTTGCACGAGAGGAGCCATGGCCGGCTGTGCGGCAGCAAGCTCGCGACAGGCCTGCCGCAGGTCCGGGTAGCCCTCGCGCGCAAGCGTCAGTAATATGTTTGCCGCACGCTGGGTCAGCCAGCGAGCCCCGTGCACTCGGTCTTTGCGAATCTCCTCAATGGGAGACACAATCGTGAGGAGCAGTCGGCCGGCTACAGCTTCAGCAGCGCCCGCAGCCGTTTCGTCTGCACGCGGCTGACCGGGATCTCCGTCTGCTTCTTGTCATCCATTCGGATCTGGTAGCTCGACTTGAACCACGGTATAACTTCACGGATCCGATTGATATTCACAAGAAACGACCGATGCACGCGCCAGAAAACATCAGGATCGAGATTCGACTGCAGCTCTTCGATCGTGCGGTAATTTGATTCGCCCTCCATTGTCGTAGTGACGATGGTGATCAAACCGTCGTCAATCGTTGCGTAGACGATGTCGTTCGCATCGACAATAAAGCTTCGGCCTGAGTTCTTCACGAGAATCTTCGTGCGTTGCGGCGCTGACCGCGCAACCGCGGAGACCTCCAGCCCCTTCGGCTTGTCCTGCACGGCGCGCTGCGCGCGCGCGATCGTCTCCTCCAGCCGGTTACGATCGATGGGTTTGAGCAGGTAATCCAGTGCCTCCATGCGGAACGCCTCGACTGCATAGCTGTCGTAGGCGGTGGCCAGCACGAAGTGCGGCAGCGGGATGTTTCGATCGCGCAGGCTGCGGATGACGTTCAGCCCGTCCATACCCGGCATCTGTACGTCGAGAAACACGATATCGGGCTCGAGGCTTTCTATCAGCTCGATTGCTTCGAGTCCGTTCGCGCCGGTGGCGACCACTTCGATCTCGGGAAAATCCTTCAGAAGAAATGCGAGTTCGTCACGCGCAAGCTGCTCGTCGTCGATGATGATCGTGCTGAGAGTCGCGACCGGACGGCCAGTCATAGGCGGCAAAAAGCCTGAATTTTCGCGGATCGCGCGTTATTCGCGCAGTGCTAGTATATCAAACGGACAAGCTCTGAACCTGCTGCTGCCGCGCTCGGAACTGCCGTTCCGGCCGTGCGCCGTCGAACGTGGTTACACCACGCCAAGGAGATTTTTTGCCGGAAAATCAAACCGTTCGCATAGCGCCTCCCGATGGCAAACTGGGTGTGCTCATCCCGGGAATCGGGGCTGTATCCACGACTTTCATGGCCGGAGTCGAGGCCGTCAGGCGCGGCATCGCGCGGCCCATCGGCTCGCTGACACAGCTCGCGACCATCCGCCTCGGTAAGCGGACCGAAGGGCGCACACCGCTCATCAGGGATTTCGTTCCCCTCGCCGGCCTGGACCAGCTCGAATTCGGTGGTTGGGATATCTACGAAGACAACGCGTATGAGGCGGCGCAAAAGGCCGGCGTGCTCGAGCAGGTGCTGCTCGAGCAGGTGAAACTGTCGCTCGAGGCCATCCGGCCCATGAAGGCGGTCTTCGACAACGCCTACGTGCGCCGGATCGACGGTCCCAATAAGAAGACCCAGGGCTCGAAGATGGATAAGGCACGGGCGCTGATGGACGATATCAGTTCGTTCCGGAAATCGGCCGGCATCTCGAGGCTGGTCATGATCTGGTGCGGATCGACGGAAGTCTTTCACAAACCCTCAGCCGTGCACCAGAGCCTCTCGGCTTTCGAAGACGGACTCCGGAACAACGATGAGGACATTGCCCCCAGTCAGATTTACGCCTGGGCGGCTCTGATGTGCGGAGTCCCGTTTGCCAACGGCGCCCCGAATCTCACGCATGATGTTCCGGCTCTGCTCGACCTCGCCCGCGAGCGCAGCATTCCGATCTGCGGCAAGGATTTCAAGACCGGGCAGACATTCATGAAAACGCTCGTCGCTCCCGGCCTGAAGTCGCGCATGCTGGGGGTGAACGGCTGGTTCTCGACGAATATTCTCGGCAACCGTGATGGTGAAGTGCTCGACGATCCGGCTTCGTTCAGGACCAAGGAAGAGACCAAGCTCTCGGTCCTCGAGCACATTCTGCAGCCCGACCTGTATCCGGAGCTCTACAAAGACCTGTTTCATTGCGTCCGCATCAACTACTATCCGCCGCGCGGTGACGCCAAGGAAGGCTGGGACAACATCGACATTTTCGGCTGGCTCGGTTATCCGATGCAGATCAAGATCGATTTCCTTTGCCGGGACTCGATCCTGGCCGCTCCTCTGGTGCTGGATCTCGTGTTGCTGCTCGATCTCGCGCAGCGCACGGGCATGCGCGGCATTCAGGAGTGGCTATCCTTTTACTTCAAGGCGCCCATGACCGCTCCCGGACTCTATCCCGAACACGATATTTTCATTCAGCTGATGAAACTCAAGAACACGCTCCGCTGGATGCGCGGCGAACCTCTGATAACGCACCTCGGTCTCGAATACTACGATTAGGGCCGGAACCGGTGCGCGTGCTCGTTATAGGCGGGACGCTCTTCATAGGTCGGGTGCTCGTCCACGAGCTGACGCGAGCCGGCCACGAGGTCACTATTCTGCACCGCCGGCCCGGGCACGATCTCGGCAAGCGCGTCCATGAAATCATCGGCGACCGCAACGAGCCGGAATCGCTGCGTGCGGCGCTCGCGGATCGCGAATTCGAGGTCGTTTTCGACAACGTTTATGACTGGCAGCGGGGCACGACCGCCGCTCAGGTGGAAGCCACGGCGACGCTGTGCGCCGAGCGCAACAAGCTCCACCGATACCTCTACATGTCCAGCGTCGCCGCTTATGGCGACGGGCTCAACCACCACGAAGGCGACGCGCTCGCGCCGGACAACCATCCCGATGCCTACGTCCGCAACAAGGCGATGAGCGAACGGGCTTTGTTCCGCCTGCATCATCGGCACCAGCTGCCCGTTGTTACGCTGCGGCCGCCGTTCGTCTACGGGCCGGGAAATCCGTACTACCGCGAAGCGTTCTTCTGGGATCGCATTCGCGATAACCGTCCCGTGATACTGCCCGGCGACGGACGGCGGCTGATGCAGTTCGCGTACGTGAAGGACCTGGTGCACGCGTGCCTGCAGGCCATGCAGGAGCACGGCGCGGTCGGGCACGCGTTCAACATCGGCAATCCGCGGCCGGTCAGCCAGGCCGAACTGGTCGAGCTGCTCGGCGATGTCGCGGGCAGGCGGGCGATGGCAGTTCGCATCCCGCGCGAGCGGATCCTGCGTGCCGGCGGCCATCCGATGGGTCCGAAGCTGTATTTCGGTTTCTACTTTGATCTGCCGGCGATTACCATGATGGTGACCAGGGCGCAGCGCGTGCTGCACTTCCAGCCCACCGACTTCGCAGAGGGTTTACGCGAAAGCTATCGCTGGTACCTGCGCCATCATGAGAAGGACAGCTCGAACTACCTGTTCGAAGACAGTCTGCTCGCGCTTGCCGCGTCCGGAGCTCCGCCCTCGGCTTTCTGATCGCCCGTCCTGCCGAAAACCTCCGCTGCGACGCGCGCCGTATTGCAGTGAATCTGCACCGTCTCTCCGACGCGCAGCGCGTAGCCGCCGGCGAGAACCACGGCAACCGGAACATGCAGATGACGCGCTGTCTGAAACACGAGCCGGTCGCGGCGCTTCAATCCCTCGATCGACAGCCGAAGGCCGCCGAGCTGGTCGTGTTCGTAGGGGTCCGCTCCGGCAACGTAGATCATCAGGTCCGGATGAAGCGCGTCGATCGCGCGATGCAGCGCCGCGTTCATGCGATCCATGTACTCCTGGTCGCCGGTTCCGTCGGCGAGGTGGACGTCGATGTCGGAGGGAGGCTTCACGGAAGGATAGATGTTCGTCTGATGCAGCGAGACGGTGAATACGCTCGGATCGCCTGCGAATACGGCGGCCGTACCGTTGCCCTGATGCACATCGCAATCAAGCACCATGGCGCGGCGGATCACCCGGTCGCGTTGCAGGCAGCGAATAGCGACCGCAATGTCGTTGATCGCGCAGAACCCCTCCCCGTGATCGGCAAAGGCGTGGTGAAATCCGCCGCCCACGCAGTACGATGCTCCGGCAGCCGTTGCGAGGCGTGCCGCCAGTGTCGTGCCGCCGGCCATCAGCCAGAATGCGCGCACCATGTCGGCGGAGTACGGTATCTCCAGCCGCAGCACTTCCTCGTAGCTGAGGGTCCCGGTACGCAGACGCCGAATCCATTCCGGCGTGTGCACGAGCAGCAGATCCTCGTCGGCCGCCGGTTCAGGCGCGACGAAGTCCTCTGGCGTCGCGAAGCCGCTCTCGAGCAGCATTTCACGAATCAGCCTGTATTTCAGCGAAGGGAATACGTGATCACCAAGGTGCAGATCGAAGTCGTCATGGTAGACGAGCTTAAACGGCAGCATAAGCTCCGGTCTGCAGAGCGGTAATGAGCGCAACCGAAAAAATATCATCGGCCGAGCATCCACGGGAGAGATCGTTCGCGGGTTTCGCGAGACCCTGGAGTATCGGGCCGATCGCGACTGCGCCGCCGAGCCGCTCGACGAGCTTGTAGGCAATGTTGCCGGCGCCCAGATCGGGGAAGACGAGCACGTTCGCGCGTCCCGCAACCGCCGAGCCTGGAGCTTTTGACCGGCCAATGGCCTCGATGAGCGCGGCATCGGCCTGCAGTTCGCCATCCACCTGCAGCTCCGGCGCGCGCTCCCGCACGACGCGCAGCGCCTCGACGACCTTATCGGTATCGGGGTGTTTGGCGCTGCCCTTCGTCGAGAACGACAGCAAGGCAACGGCAGGTTGCACGCCGAGCACGGCCCGCGCTGTCTGCGCGCTCGCGATCGCGATCTCGGCGAGCTCAACCGGACTGGGGTCGGGAACGATCGCGCAGTCGCCAAAAACCAGCACGCCATCGCGTCCGAACTGGCGGTCCTGCACCGCCATCAGCATGACGCTGGATACCGTCTTCACGCCGGCGCGCGTGCCTATCGAGTGCAGCGCCGCGCGCACGGTTTCCCCTGTGGTGTTCGCGGCCCCTCCCACAAAGCCATCCGCATCTCCGGCCTGCACCATCAGTGTGGCGAAGAACAGCGGCCGCCGCGAGATCTCGGCGGCTTCCATTTCCGTCACGCCCTTCGAGCGCCGGCGCTCGTAGTAGATTCCGGCATACTTATCCGAGCTTTGAATGTCCCTTCCGATCAGGATGGGCTCGACGAGCGCCTCCCGCGAGAGCCGCCCTGCGGCCTCGATCACGCGGGGATCGTTGCCTTCCGGAAATACTATCCGCTGGCGTTTCCTGAGCTGGCGCACACGTTCAACCTGCGCGGCCAGAAAGGCCGCCGCCGATGGAGGCAATGCCATAGACGCCCCCATTGTATCGGTGTGTCTTGCGTACGCCGCCGGCCGCTACTGCGCGGCGTCCACCTTGCGGAAATCTCCGGCCTTGAAAATACTGACCTGCGCGGGGTCGAGATGCCTTCGCGCCGCCGCGCTCACCTGCTCGGCGGTAAGTGCTGCTACCTTCTGCTCGAGCTCGCCCTCCCACGTCATTGTCCGGTCGTCGTAGCCGAGTTGCACGAGCCTGCGCGCGAGCGCGGTGTCGTCGGAGCGGCGCACGTTCTGCGCCTGGAGCCAGCTCTTCTTTGCTTTCTCGATCTCCTCGGCCGGGAAGCCGTCTTTCAGTGTTTTCGACAGCTCGTCGCGGAATGCCGCCTCCACTTTCGGGGAGTTCTGCGGGGCGCTGATCGCGAACACCATCCAGTTCGCCAGTTGGTCGCGCGTTCCGGCATTGAACTGCGAACCGACGCCATAACTCAGGCCCTCCTTCGCGCGAATGCGCTCGTAGAGCCGCGATGTCGATGTCCCGCCCAGGATGTAGTTCGCGACCACCAGCGCGGGATAGTCCGGATGCTCGTCCGACACCGGCATGATCAGGCCTGCCATGAACATCGCGTTCGCCTTGTCGGGCGCCTCGAGCGACTGGTTGGCTGAAGCGATCTTCTGGTGCCTGCGTTCAAGGTGCTGCCACGGCTGCGGGCTCTTCCAGTTGCCGAAGAGATCGGCCGTCAGCTTCTGCACCTGTGCCGTGTCGAAATCGCCGACGAGTGCAAGCTGCGCGCTCGATGCCCCGTAGAAATCCGCATAGAACTTCTTCGCATCCGTGAGAGTCGCTTTGCCAAGCAGCTCGATCTGTTCTTCGAAACCCGGAATGTATCGCGGATCATTGCTCGGATACGGGTTGAGGTGGCGTGCAAGCGCGATCGACGCCATGGCGTTCGGGTTGGTCCGGTTCTGCTCGGCAGCGGCCAGCGCAGCCTGCTTGTACTGTTCCCATTCGGCCTCGGGAAACGCCGGTTCACGCAGAATCTCCTCCGCGAGCTTCAGAACCTCGGGGAGGTTTGCGCGCGTGGTCTGAAACTGCAGCTCGGTGACCGGCGCGCTCCCGGTCACGTTCATCTGCGCCTTGAGACGGGTCAACTCGTCTTGAATTTGCTGGCGTGAGTGTTTGGCCGTCCCCCGCATCAGCATCCCGCGCACCGCGTTCGATGCCGTCGCGCGCCCGGCGAGGCTCTGCGCGCTGCCGTAATTGAGCTGAATTACGCCGGCGACGGTCTGACCGCGCGTCTTCTTCGGCAGCAGCGTGAGCTTCATGCCGTTCGCCAGCTTTGCGCGTGTGGTGCGCTTCTCGACATTGCCCGTCGAGGGATCGAACACCTCTCCTGTGGCGACTGCCGCGTCGCCTTTGTAGTCCCTCACGAGAGCGGCAATGTCGGGCGCGGCGGGCATCGCGGCTCGCACCGGCTTGTCGTCCGGGATGAACATGCCCAGCGTGCGGTTGGACGGGATCAGATAGGACACGGCGGCCCGCTGCACTTCCTCCGGCGTGATCTTCCGGATGCGGTCGCGATGCAGAAACAGCAGCCGCCAGTCGCCCGCGGCCACCCACTCGGTCAGCGCCATCGCCACCTGCTCGGAGTTCGTGAGGTGCAGCTCGATGTCCCGCAGCAGGCGGGCGCGGGCGCGTTCGACCTCGTCTGTTGTGATCGGAGTTGCAGCGATGCCTTCAAGCGTGCCGAGCAGCGCGTGTTTTGCTTCCTCGAGTGAAGACTCCTTCCGAACGGTGGCGGTGAAACCGATGTCGCCCGGGTCGCGGCGCGGCACGAATTCAGAACCTGCGGTGGCGGCTTTCTTCGACTCGACGAGCGCCTTGTACAGTCGGCCGGAAGGCGGTGTGGTCATGACCTGCTCGATCACGCTGATAGCCGCGCTGTCCGGGTGCGCGGCTGCGGGAACGTGATACGACGCGCTGACCAGCTGCACGTCTCCGGCCCGCCTGACCACGATGGTCCGGTCGCCGTCCTGCGTCGGCTCGACTGTGTACGGTTCCGGCACGGGTTCAGCGGGCCTGGCTACGCCTGCGAACTTCTCCGCCAGAAGCTTCACCGCTTTTGCTTCGTCAAACTTACCTGCGATGATGAGCACCGCGTTATCCGGCCGGTAGTAGCGCCTGTAGAACGCCTGCAGCCGTTCGATGGGCACCTTCTCGACATCAGAGCGCGCGCCGATAGTGCTCTTGCCGTAGTTGTGCCACAGGTACGCGGCAGCATCCATGCGCGCGCTGAGCACCCGCGCAGGCACGTCCTCGCCCGCTTCCATTTCGTTGCGGACGACCGACATCTGGCTATCGAGAATCTCCTTCTTCACGAAGGCATTCACCATTCGGTCGGCCTCGAGGTCGAGCGCCCACTCGAGGTTCTCATCGGAGGCAGGGAAGATCTCGAAGTAGTTCGTGCGGTCATACCACGTGCTGGCGTTGCGCCGTGCGCCCCGGGCGGTCTGCTCGGCTTTTGCATCCGGATGTTTGCCGGATCCGTATGACATCAGGTGCTCGAGAATGTGCGCCATGCCGGTCTCGCCGTAATTCTCATGTCGCGATCCGACCAGGTAAGTGATATTGACGGTGGTGGTCGGCTTCGACGGGTCAGGGAAGAGGACAACGCGCAGGCCATTGTCGAGACGATACTCCGTAATGCCTTCGACGCTCGCACCGCGCTGAACGCCTTTCGGAAGCGGCGGCGTCTGCGCGTACACGAAGGCTGCCGATAGTGCCAGGACCGCAGAAAATCTCATAGACCGATACTTAATTGTAAGTTGACGCGAGCGGCACGCTCGCGATCTGGGGACCCTGCTGATAAACTCGTGTCGTCCCGCATGAACGAGACGGTTAAGTACACCCTGGACGAGGCCCGCGTCCCGACCCACTGGTACAACATTGCGGCGGATCTGCCGGCGCCGCTGCCGCCGGTGCTGCATCCGGGAACGCTGAAGCCGCTCGGCCCGGATGACCTCGCGCCACTGTTCCCGATGGAGCTCATCATGCAGGAGGTCGCCACCGAGCGTGAAATCGAGATTCCGCGATCCGTGCGCGATGTGTACCGGCAGTGGCGGCCCTCGCCGCTCTACCGCGCACGGCGGCTCGAAAGAATGCTCGATACTCCCGCGCGTGTCTATTACAAGTATGAGGGCGTGAGCCCGGCCGGCAGTCACAAGCCCAACACCGCCGTCGCTCAGGCCTTCTACAACAAGCAGGCGGGCGTGCGGCGGCTCACTACTGAAACGGGCGCCGGGCAGTGGGGATCATCACTGGCCTTCGCGGGCGCGCTGTATGGACTCGAAGTTCAGGTCTTCATGGTGCGGGTTTCCTGGGAGCAGAAGCCATACCGCCGCGCGCTGATGGAGACCTACGGTGCGCGCTGCGTGGCCTCGCCATCGCAGGAGACGGAAGCGGGGCGAATGTTTCTCGCGCAACGCCCCGATCACCCGGGCAGTCTCGGCATCGCGATCTCCGAAGCGGTCGAGGCGTGTGTCAAAGGCCATAACACGAAGTACGCTCTCGGATCGGTGCTGAATCATGTGCTGCTGCATCAGACCGTGATCGGCCTCGAGGCCATCGAACAGTTCAGCCTCGCCGGCGATTATCCCGACGTGGTCATCGGCTGCACAGGCGGAGGTTCGAACTTCGCGGGTCTCGCGTTCCCTTTTCTCGGCAGACAGCTCCGCGGGGGCGAGCACGTGCGCGTGATCGCGGTCGAACCCTCCGCGTGTCCCAGCCTTACGCGCGGACGTTACGCCTACGATTTCGGAGACACAGCGCATTTAACGCCGCTCACGAAGATGCACACGCTCGGCTCGACATTCACTCCGCCGGGCTTCCATGCGGGCGGCCTGCGCTACCACGGTATGGCGCCCCTCGTAAGTCATCTCACTGAGCTGCGCCTGATCGAAGCACGCGCTTACAGTCAGCGGCTGTGTTTCGACGCCGGTGTGCAGTTCGCCCGCGCCGAGGGCATCGTGCCCGCACCCGAGGCAACGCATGCCATTCGTGCGGCCGTTGACGAGGCGCTGGTGTGCAGGACCGAAGGGCGTGCGCGGACCATCCTGTTCAACCTGAGCGGGCATGGCCATTTCGATATGCAGGCTTACACGGATTACTTTGCCGGCCGCCTGCTCGATTTGGAGTACAGCGAGGCTGAACTCGAAAAGGCCCTTGCGGCAGTCCCGGCGGTTCCCGAGCAGCGAAACTGAACCGTACCTCGAGCGGTCGATCCGAATCAGCCGCCGCACAAACTGACTAGTCTGCCGTTTCGCAAGTACCTTTTCCGCTCACGGTCGTGGCTCGGTTTCCGAGCCGCGCGCGTTAGCGAGCGGTATCCGGGACGGCACACTAGCTCCGCGGCAGACGCGCGATGTGCAACCAGAACCTCTCGCACTCTCGTACCACATGAATGAACTGGTCGAGGTCCATGGGTTTCTTCACGTAACAGTTCGCGTGCAGGTCGTAAGCGCCCGCGATGTCACGTTCGGCTTCCGAGGTTGTCAGCACCACGACAGGAATACGCCGTAACTCGTCATCATGTTTGATCTCCGAAAGTATCTCGCGGCCGTCACGGCGCGGAAGGTTCAGATCGAGAAAGATGAGGTCAGGTCGCGGCGAATCCGAGTAGCCGTTAGCTCGGCGCAGGAACTTCAGCGCCGTCTCACCGTCGTTTACCACACTAACGTGCATCGCGACGTTGGCCTCCTTCAAAGCCTCCTTCATGAGACGAACGTCACCCGGGTTGTCTTCCACCAGCAGGATATTCAGAACCCGGATTTTAAAAGCCAATGGCAGACTTCTCCCGTGAAGTCTGTATGACGCCCTCTGCTGCAAAACTGATCGCGGATGTTTTTGCGTTTGCCACGAACGTGTGGCAAATGCAGCCGCTCCCGAACCGGAGTTTGTGAATCGCGTCACTAACCAGCCGCGGCGCTGGACGTGTTCCGCATCGAGCACGATTGCCGGCCCGCGCTGGATATGCGCCATCAGCGCGAAAACCGCGGTCTCAGCCTCTTCGCTTTGCAGCGCTCCTCTTTGCCCCACGGCGCGTCGCGGTTCTCTTCTTTGTGCCCGTTCTCTTCGCGCCCTTCTTCGCCGCGCGCTTTTTCGCAGCACCCTTGCGCGGGATGTTCGCGCCTTCCCGCCGCGCTTCACTGAGCCCGATCGCGATCGCCTGCTTACGGCTGGTGACCTTCCTGCGCCCGCCCGATTTCAGCTGGCCGCGTTTGTACTCATGCATGGCCTTACCGACCTTGCTCTGTGCCTTCCTTGTGCTTTTCTTTGTCGCCATAA
>DASSSG010000097.1:0-2143 GCA_035708545.1 Bryobacteraceae bacterium
TACCTGACCGATATCTCTGACTATCACGAGATGAACCGCGTTTGGGCTTCTTATTTCTCCGGTGATCGGCCTCCCGCTCGTGCCGTGATCGGCGTCGCGCGACTGCCCGGCACGCCTGTCGTAATCAGCGCCGTCGCTGTCGCCGGCTCCGCGCGGGCGCGGGCTGTTCGGCCGCATGGGTACGCCCCGCAATCGGCGGTGGCACTCGCCATTCGCGCTGAAGACCGGCTGTACATCTCCGGACTGCTCGGCCGCAGGGCCGATACCAACCGCCTTCCAGCCGATTCCGGTGGCCAGGTGAAGCTTGCTCTTGACCACCTCCGCATCGCGTTCAAAGCCGCGCGCAAACGGGCAGTCGACCTGAACATCACGACCGTATACATCACCGAAGCGCTCGATCTCGCGGCTGCCGAAAAGCGTCTGCGTGCGGAGTTGCCGGGCGGCTATACCCTTGTACGCACCGCCGCGCTGCCCCTGAGCTCGAATATCGAGATCACCGCGATCAGCGCGCCCGACCTCCGCGTTCAGAGTGCGAGCGGCGTCGCGGAGGAGATTCTCCGCGGCTTCGGCAGTTTGAAGAGGGCCGTCGTGAGCGACGCATACGTCGACAACGGCGAGGCGTTCCAAACTGTCGATCAGGCGTGCGTGGCTGGCTTCGGTCCCGTGCGGCCGGCGCGCACAACCGTACAGCCGCTCGCGGCTGGTGCCGCTAAGACCGACCAGATCGTGATTGTGAGTGTGAAGTGAGGCGGCGCCGTGCACTTGTTGCACGGCCGTGTGTCAGAATCACGCGCTCAGGAACGGGGCTGCCAGGAGACCATCGACAGGAACAGTCCCAGAATAATGAAGATAATCACCAAAAGCGATATCAGCATCGCAGCACTCCCACCCGCTGGACAGGAACACTGCAATCCTTCTTCCACGGACGCTACGTAGTTCGCCCTGCCATGCGCTCGCGGCATTTGGGGCAGAGAACCGCTTGCGGAAGTTTGCCGGCCGCCGAGCGGAGCGCCACGCTCGCTGGGTTGATCACTCCGCAGAGTGATCGAGGTTCGCTGAACCGATCGTCCAGGATGTGCAGCGCCACCGAGCCTGCGCCGGACGGAGTCGGGATCTGCTCATCGGAAGGAGCCGGCATGTGCTTTACTCAGCGTACAGCACGTTGCGATACCCCGCCTTCCGTCGCGCGTGTTTTCCTGTGCCGAACGAGCGTCCGAGCTTCGCGAATGCTACCCACTGGCATTTCGTACTCGGACCGGGTTACTGAGGGAGGCGCTTCGATGAGACTCATTGCTGTTTCGATAATCATGGGAGCGGCGCTGCACGCGCAGACTCCCTCGTGCCTGCGATCGCCGAATCTGGGCGCCTCGCTGAGCGCCACTCCGTCGGTCACTTTCGATGACGCCACGCGGAGATACCGCTACCAGTACACGTTTCTGAACAACGGCACGCGCGACGTAGCGCATTTTACGTATATGTTGGCGGCTACGCTCAGGTGAAACAGGTGACCGCACCTGCCGGCTGAGACGGAGACCTTTTCAGCGGTGACGAGCGCTACGTACAGTGGAGCGCCGCGCCGTGCCCGCGCCGCTGCCGGCCGAGACCTCCGGCGCGTTTGTGCCTCCTCCAGCGCGGCTCAAGCCCGGCGAACGCCTCTCCGGTTTTGCCTTCACCAGCGTGCTGCCGCCCGGAGCGGTACGGTTGCTCGTCGAAGCTGTATCACCACCGCTCGATGCCGGCGGGCGGCCGATCGTCGCCGCCGGCCGCGAGGAGCTCGAAGCGCTCGCGGAAGCGGCTGGCGAAGAGCTCGCCGAACGCGGGTGCAACGTCGCCAGCACGAACCAGGCTATAGCGCTGAACACGCAGGGTCCGGCCGACACAATCACGGTCAGGATCATGATCAAGCCCGACCAGCCTCCGCCGGCCCCGATCGGGCCCAGGAGCCAGGGCGTCATACCTGTCGCCATACTGCCAACCGACAGTTTCGATCCCGGAACTGGGGACGTGGCTACCGTGACCTTCGGGGCGGGAGCAGCCACCTCCAGGCACAACAGCATCGAGGATGTGAACGGCGATCACAAGGCAGATCTCGTGCTCCATTTCGATGCCGCACAAATCGGCGTGCGCTGCCAGGATCAGTCGG
>DASSSG010000098.1:0-8933 GCA_035708545.1 Bryobacteraceae bacterium
GCCTTCCCATATTTGGCACCGCGACCCCGGAGACCTGGGCGCCGGTTCAGAACATCATCATTGTTCAGCAGCAGCCCTGGGCGCCGGAGCCGGAGGCCTCGAAAGTCGATCGGGTCGAACGATCCCAGGTCGTCGATTACAAGGCGGGTGCATCGGCGGCGCTGCCTGTGGAGGACCAGCAGCTCACCTTTACGATCGTTCTGCGCGACGGAACGGAATTGGCGGCGATGGCGGTAACCATAGAGGACGATTCGATCCTTCATTACGTCGACGGCGATGGCCGGCATCGTCGAATCGCAGTTTCGGCAATAAATCGCGAAGCTACGCAGAGGGCCAACCGCCAGAAACGTCTCACGCTGTATCTGCCCGCTACAGAACCGTAGCAGGCACGCGCGGTTCGTCAGGCAGATAAATTCGGACTTCAACACTCAATAGTCTGCCGTCTCGCAAGTACCTTTAACATTTCCGCTCGATTGCGGCTTGGTTTCCGAGCCGCGCGCGACAGCAAGCGGTCAAGACACTTCAGAGGCAGCAGATTAGAGTATCAAAGAGATCATAACCAAACGAGAGGACAGCGTGGCAAACAACCAGAGGATTGCGCTGGTCACTGGCGCCGGTAGTGGCATCGGGCGGGCTTCCGCGCTGGCACTACAGGATGCTGGGTATTCCGTGGTGCTGGCCGGACGCCGCGGCGCGGAACTCGGAAGAACCGCGGCGATGGCGAATCCGACGGGCCCCGCGATGCTCGCGATACCGGCGGACGTCAGCAAACCCGCATCGGTCGACGCTCTGTTCTCGCGTGTCAGAGAGGAGTACGGGAGGCTCGACGTCCTGTTCAATAATGCGGGCCTGAATGCGCCCGGAGTTCCCATCGAGGACCTGACATTCGAGGCCTGGACGGCAATCGTAGACGTCAATCTTACGGGCGCCTTTCTTTGCGCCCAGGCTGCGTTCCGGATTATGAAAGACCAGCATCCGCGCGGCGGCCGCATCATCAATAATGGATCGATCTCCGCTTATGCGCCGAGGCCCAATCATGCGCCGTATACGGCCACGAAACACGCAATCACCGGCCTGACGAAATGTTTCTCGCTCGATGGCCGCAAGTATGACATCGCGTGCAGCCAGATCGATATTGGAAATGCTGCGACCGAAATGACGGAGCGTATGACCGCCGGTGTCCTGCAGGCTAACGGGACGAACATGATCGAGCCACGCATGGACGTTCGACACGTGGCCGACGCCATCGTGTATATGGCGAACCTGCCCCTCGACGCCAACGTGCAGTTCATGACTTTGATGGCGACTAAGATGCCTCTGGTCGGGCGGGGGTGAAGGTGAGCACATAGCTTTTGACACCGAGATACTCGCGCACTCGATCCGCGGGCTCGGTATCCGGGGAGGGTGCCGTGCGTGCAACACGGTGGTGCGAAAGGTGCGGGCGCATTGGCGCAATAATGGAATGGCTTCCCGCGCAAGCAGCCAATGGCCCTCACTCCCTGCCGCGAGTGCCAACACCCGATAAGTACGGACGCACCCGTATGCCCGAACTGCGGTGCGCCCTGGCCCGCGCGAGCACGCTGGATCGGCTGGGGCTTCGAGTGGAAGACGGAGGCGACGATGTTCGGTTATCCGATCATTCACGTCGCCATTGGACGCGACGCGCGAGGACGCCTGAGAGTCGCGAAGGGCATCATCGCCGTCGGGCAGTTCGCCATCGGAGCCGTTGCGATTGCGCAGGTCGGCATTGGACTGCTGTTCGGGTTCGGCCAGATTGTTTTCGGTCTGACCGCGCTCGCGCAGGTCGCCATCGCGCCATGGATGGCTGTCGGTCAACTCGCTTTTGGCTATATCGCGATCGGGCAGTTAGCGTTCGGCGCCTGGGCGTACGGAATGCACGCGCTCGGAACGCATGCCTGGGGTCGCAATCGAGCCGATCCGGAAGCGGTCGCGTTCTTTCGAGAGTTGGCGCGGCAGCTCGGATTTCGGTGAGGCCGGCCAGCAGCGCTCCTCAGCTGATCAGCTTCCATGTCGTCACCACCAGCGCATGCGTGACCATCGCCGGCCGAATGCTCCGTCCGCGCATGTACGCAAGGCCGTAGAAAACACCTGCTACAGTGGCCAGCAGCGCGAACCGCCAGTTCGGGAATGCTCGGAACCAGAGGTGTACCAGCCCGAAGAGAATGGACGCGCAGATCAGGCCGGCCCACTCGCTGCGCAGCCAGCGCGAAAGCTGCTGCTGCAGAATCCCCCGGAAGAAGAACTCCTCCGACAGCGCCAGCACCCATAGCACGCCGGCAAATGTCGCGATCGTGAGCACCACAGTCCGCAACGACAGGGACGGGGCTTCGGGCCGGATAAACGCGAGTCCGGCGGCCAGGGCTGCGCCGATCGGCAGGAAGTACGCGAAATAACGGACGCCGATAAGCCACTCGCGCGCCCGTGGCACGAACCCGAAGCCGATACCTTCCATTCGCCGGATCGACAGTATCGCCAGCATGCCCGTGCGCACCCACATGCTTACACCGAGAATCTGGACCGCAATCTTCGGCGTCGGTGCCGGATAGATGCGTTTGAAAAGATCGGCTATTATCGGCGCGGCGAGCAGAGCCAGGAATCCGATGTCGACCGCGGCATTGCGCGGCAGCAGAATGAACCACCACGACGCGGCCATGGCCAGCCCGAGCACTGCCGCGAATGACCACGAGTCCCATACCCCCGTGCTCAACATGTAGATCGCCAGGGGAAGAGGAGCGCTGAGGGTCATAAGCAAGGCGAGCCGCGGAGCCGGCAGTTGCTCCAAATGCCTGCGCGTGCTCTCGAGCCCCGCGGCCAGGTAGAGCGCGGCTTCGATCAGAAATGCGGGAAGGACCGCCAGCAGGATCCAGCGCGGGATATTCTGGTCCTGAGAGTAGGGCCAGGCCGCGATGCCCAGGACGATCCAGAGCCCCGCCACGGCAAGGGCGAAGCCCCGCAGGCCACCGAGCATCGGCTTCATCGTACCAGTCGTACTTTTCGCGTCCGTTCTGCGTGCGAGCGACAATCCGCGCGATCTCGCCAAACGCGTGGCCGAACACGAAGCCGCCACGGAAGAGGCTCGCGCCCACTATATGTATCGCCAGAGCATCGTGTTTGAGGAGTTCGACAGGAAAGGCAGCGTCACAGGCTGGTACCGGGAAGCGCGCGACGTGATCTTTTCGCCAACCGGCGAGCGGACCGAACAGATTGTGGAGCCGCCGCGGAATACGCTGCGCAGTCTGCGGCTGACGGAACAGGACTTCCGCGACATTCGCGAGGTTCATTCGCTCCTTCTGACCCCCGATCAGCTGTGGAATTACGACACAAGAATCAGGGGCGATGAGAAAGCGGACGGTATCGAATGCAAGATGCTGGAGGTGCGCCCGCGGCAGATACTCACGGGTCAGCGGCTGTTCGAAGGCCTGCTCTGGGTTGATCCGCGGGACTATTCGGTCGTGAAGCTGGAAGGCCAGCCGGTGCCGCAGGTGCGCACGACCAGACATGAAAACCTGTTCCCTCATTTCACGACCCTGCGCGGGAGAGTCGGCGAGTACTGGTTCCCGATTCACACGTTTGCCGACGATACGCTGTACTTCCGGACCGGCCCGCAACGCGTACGGCTGACGATTCGTTACAGCAACTACAAGCGTTTTGGCGCGGAGTCGGAAATCAAAGCTGTCCCCTGAGGCCCGCACCATGGCGAACCGACGTGCACCCGGGAAGCGGCAGTCCGGCACCGGCGCGCGAATGCGCATCGGAGTCGCCTGGTATCACCGCGAGGACTATTTGCGGCTGAAGGCGATGTTCACCGACGGCGAGAACCTGCCCGACACCTTCGACGACTGGCAGAAAATCGTTCGCCGCTCCGGCGAGACACTGCGAGGCGACGGCTTCGAGATCGTGAAGGCATATATCGATCCGAAAGTGTTTTCCGAATGGTGCCGTGCGCGCGGTATGGAGATGAACGCCAGAGCGCGCACTACGTATGCCGCGGAATTCGCCAGATTCGGTCACGCGCCGCCGGCTTGACCGGGTGAGTCGCCGCCGTTCACACAAGTAAATCGGGTTCGGCATTTGCGCGGCCGTGTAACGCGGTCACACTGCGAAATATCGCCACCGACTGGCACACTCGCAGCCCTTGAAACTGTATCCCCGCCCGCATATACTCATTTCGTCAGGGCGGCGTGTATGCGAAAGCTCGCAGGCCTCTCGGCCGTGTTGTTGTTTTCAGCTTCCCTCCTTGCGAGTCCGCATGCAGGAATCCGGCTGGAAATCCTATTCTTCACAGCATCCTGGTGCGGACCGTGCCGTGCGGTCTCTCCTGTTCTTCATGAATTTCAGAAGAGGCACGAAACCGAGGTGCGGCTCTTATACGTCGATTTCGATACCGACCGGAACCAGGCCGAGCGGTGGCGTGTAGAGGAAATTCCGGTCGTCATCGTACTCGCCTCCGACGGGCGCATACTCCTGCGCGCCGACGGGGCAGGTCGCGAAACACTGAGGAGTCTTGAAAAGGGGCTCGAAAGGGCCCTCGAGCAGGTGCGAAAGGAGCCCCGATAGATGGTACGCACGCTGTCCTGCTGTATGCTTCTCGCGTCGCTGGCGAGGGCGGAAACGTCGCTCACCATCGAAGCGGTCGGTGTGGAAACCGCTGCGCCCGAGGTATTCCACATCATGATGAAGATGGAGTCCGAATCCGGTCTTGCCGCCGATGCAACCGTCGCCGGCGAGAAGCGATTGAAGGAGTTCCTCGCCGCCATCGATGGACTCGCGATCTCCGGACTTACCGCGCGGGTCCATAACACGGTGCTCACCCCGGTCAGCGGAGGCTATCGCCCGGGTCTGGCCTACGGCCGCAACATCGTGTTCACGATCCCGGAACCCGGTTCCGTCGAAGAGCGCAACCGGATCATTGCCCGCATCCAGGATCTCGGCGCGAAGTTCAACTCGCATTGCGTGACCTGCATCGGCAGCGGTTGAGCGAGCCGCGCCGAAGGCGTTGTCTTCTCCGTGCGAGAAGCGGATCGGTTGATGCAGAAAGCAGTTGCCAATGCGTGGCGCCAGATCGAGCAGCGACTGCGGTCGATTGAAGCGCAGAACAAGGGTAAGTCGGTCGAACTCATGAGCGTTTCTTACGATTCACTGCCCGGCGATTCGGTAATCGAGGAACTTCCGGAGGTGCCGAAGTCTTCCAGGCCGTCGGGAGTCTCGGCGGCTGTCCGCATCAGGGCGACATACGTGATGAGGTGAATATGATCTGCAGAACTATCCTGTCAGGAGTCGCGGGGGCCGCGATGCTGTTCGCCACCCCGGCGGTTGTGGAATCCGAGCCGACCCTGATCTCGGTTGCCAGCACCGGAAAGGCGGTTGCGAAGCCGGACCTCGCCGTCGTTTTCCTCAGCGCGAGGTCGTCGGCGCCGCTGGCGGCGGACGCGCTCGAGCAGAACAAGAAGAAGGTGCAGGAGATGAGCGCGCGGTTGACGGCCATGGGCTACAAGGACGGGCAGGTCAGGTGGTCCGGCCATCGATTCTCGCCTGCGGGCCAGGGCATGTACTATCCCGGGGGGCAGCGGCCCACCGGCTTCGATGTGTACAATAACCTGTTCGTATTGATCGAAGGCACGGAACTAAAAAACCTGAACGACTTCAATGCCAAAGTCAGCACGCTCCTCGACGAGCTCAGCAAGCTTGGAGCGTCGCCCAATATGATGCCGATTTCGAGTATGTCGATGGGTGGCGCATCCGTCGTCGCATTCAGCCTGAAGGATGCTGCCGCGGCCGAACGCGAGGCGTATCAGCAGGCGATGGACCGCGCCCGGCCGATCGCGGAAGACATCGCGAAACGAATGAAAGTCCAGATCACCGGGATTGCTTCGGTGAACTCAACCTCCATGGGCCGGATGGTCGTCGGAGGGCCGCCGAATCCTCTGGACGAACTGCCGTACGAGTACATTTCCTCGTCCATCGATGAAGTGCCCGTTCGCGTCCGGCTCGACGTGCGCTTCTCGTATAAGTGACGGCGGCTGAGCCGCCCGCCATCGCATTGCCGATCCGGCTCTACTGCCCGCTGTTCAGATAAGCAATCAGGTTCGACATCTGCGGCGCCGAAAAACGCGGCCACTCGATGCCCTTTTGTTTCATCCGATCGAGCATCTGCGGGCCGTGTTGCCACAGCGCGGAAACCATGGACACCGCCGAGAACGAGCCCTTCTGGCCGGCGAGGCTCGGCGCACCGCTCGAAGCATCGCCATGGCAGCCCGTGCAGCGCTTCTCGGCGAAGACCCTCTTGCCCGCCGAAGCATTCCCACTGGCTTCGAGCACCTGCTCGGTCCACAGCCACGTAACGATGCTCGACATCTCGGCGGGGCTCAGCGCCGGCGGATGCTCGCCCATCTTCGGCGCGTGGCTCCACATCGTTGCCGCGATGTCATTGAGGGTCCTGCCCTGCAGTCGTGGCCCGAGCGCCAGCTTGCCCACATGGCACCCGACGCAGCCTTTCGATTTGAACAACGCCTCCCCGTTCTCGCCCGAGGTTCGGAATGTGACCGGCTTGCTGCGCGTCGCCGGCAGATTGCGCGCGTAGATGAGAATGTCGGATATGTCCTGGCCTGTCAACTCCGGCCACCGAATTCCTCGCGCGGTGAACGCCTGCCGCATGTTCGCCGAGTGGGCCCACATCGCCGCCGCCAGTTCGATGGGATCGCCCATTGACTCCCACTGGGTGACAGGCTTTGCGCCCGCGCTGCCGGGAGCACCGTGGCACTCTGCGCAACGCTTCTCCTCGTACACGCGCCTGCCTCTCGCTGCGTCAGCCGGGCGGTCGAAGAACCGGACGGAGTAAAAGTACGCGAACAGGTCCGCCGCCTCCTGCCGCGTGAGCGGCTTCACCGGCAGATTTTCCCGCTGCATGGCCGACCACATTGCCGGAGCGTGATTCCACATCACGGCCGCCAGAGTCGCGGGCGTGTAGTCCCGGCCGATGCGCTTGCCCAGATCGGGCCCTGCCGTTCCGCCTTTGCCATTGATGCTGTGACAGCGGACGCAGGAGTGTGTGGTGAACAGCCGCTCGCCACGACCCGCATCGGCGGAGGCGATGCGGGAATCGCCTGCAACTGCGGTGACGGCCAGGCCCGTCACGAAAGCTGAAACAAGAACAACTCGAGAGAGTGGCATGAGGGTCACCTACTTATAAACCGTGAACGGGCGCGGCACAAGAGGTTGCGTGTCGCTCACGCCTAAGGTTCAGGCCTGATGGCACTTAGGGTTTTTGCCTCGGGGCAGACGTTTTCTCGCGGTATTCGCCATCTGTTCGCTAGCGCATAGAATCAAGGTATGACAGAATCCGCTCAGGTGGCCGAGAGTGGCCCATTGTGGACCACAGGTGAGCCGAAGTGGACGACGCAGTCAGACCTGCCAAGGTCGAACCGCCTCTCAACATCTACCCTGGGCGTGTAGACGAAAAGGGCAGGCTCAAGCTTCCCGTCGACTTCCAGCAGTTCCTCAATGGCCTCGGCGAAACCAGAGTTTTCATCACGACGCTCGATGGGCGGATAGGACGAATCTATCCCATTTCGCTCTGGCGCGAGAACGAGGCGATGCTCCGCGAACCCGGCGAGGACGCCGAAGCCGGAGACGACCTCTGGTTCTTCGCATCGGCCCTCGGTGGCGATGCCGAGCTGGACGGCCAGGGGCGACTGCTGTTGCCGGCCGCCCTGCGCCAGCACCTGGGTGTGGAGAATCAGCCCGTGTACCTGCACAGCTATCGCGGGCACATCCGGCTCTACACGCAGGCCGTGTACGACGAGAAGATGGGACGCGCGACCGCGGCTCTGCCGGACAAACTCCGCGCGTTCGAAAAGAAAGGACTGCGGTAGTGCCCGCGAAGTATGCACTACCCGGTAATGCTCGGCGAAGCGCTGGCGTACCTCGCGATTCGGCCGGACGGGGTGTATCTGGATGCAACCGCAGGGCTCGGGGGTCACACTCGGGCTATTGCGGAGAGGTTGACAACGGGATTCGTGATCGCGGCCGACAGAGATGCCGAGTCGCTCGAAAGAGCGAAACAGAACACGGCGGACCTGGCCGACAGGATACGGTTTATCCACTCCCCGTTCTCGCGCCTCGCGGTTGCGATTTCCAGCCTCGGAGTGAAGGGCGTCAACGGGCTGCTGGCGGACCTGGGTGTAAGCCGGTATCAGCTCACCGACGCCGAACGCGGATTCAGTCTGATGCACGAAGGTCCGCTCGACATGCGGATGGACCGCAGTCAGGAGACCTCGGCCGCGGACATCGTGAACTTTACCGCCGAAAAGGCGCTCGCCGATCTGATTTACCGGCTCGGCGAAGAAAGGAGGGCGCGGAGAATAGCCAGGGCAATCGTTCGGTCGCGGCCGATTCGAAGCACGGCGCATCTCGCGCAGGTGATCGAAACGGCCGTGCCCCGGACGGGTCGGCTGCATCCCGCGACTCTCACGTTCATGGCGCTGCGGCTGGCCGTGAACGAGGAACAAGGCGAGTTGGATGCACTGCTGGAGGCGGCCCCGCGGATGCTGGTGAGCGGGGGGCGCGCGGTGCTGATCAGTTTTATGTCGCTCGAAGACCGCAAGGTCAAGCAGGCGATCCAGGCCTGGCGGCGTGACGGGATCGCGAGCGTGCTGACCAGGCACGTGATCACGCCGAGCGAGCAGGAGTTGGAAGAGAACCCAGCGTCGAGAAGCGCGAAACTTCGCGCCGCCGAGAAGTTGTAGCCACCGGGGATCCGGCTTCGGCCGTTGGCAGGCTTCAGGGCCGTGTGCGCGCGGCTTTGCGGGCTGGTGTGCCGTCCCGGATACCGCTTGCTGACGCGCGCGGCTCGGACGGGTCGTTTCTGAGCCGCGACCGTCAGGGAGCGGTTGTCAGGAATAACGCGGGACACC
>DASSSG010000099.1:0-4750 GCA_035708545.1 Bryobacteraceae bacterium
GACATGCCGGGGTTCCCGGGCGATGCCCAGATCGCCTGCACGGACGGGCTCCGGCTCAGGCGCCAGACGAGCGCATGCTCGCGGCCGCCGGAACCAATCACAAGGACGCGCATCGGTATGCGTAGATGGTAACGGGACTACCCGGGGAGATTCGTTGGTCCAGACGTATGAGGTCGTGATCATCGGAGCGGGCCACGCGGGCTGCGAGGCCGCACGTGCGTGTGCGCGCATGGGCCTGAAGACCGCAATGATCACAATGAACCTCGATTTGGTCGCGCAGATGTCGTGCAACCCCGCTATTGGCGGGATCGCGAAAGGACATTTGGTGCGGGAGGTTGACGCACTCGGCGGCGTCATGGGCGAGGTTGCCGATGCCGTCGGGATTCAATTCCGGCTGCTGAACACCAGCCGGGGGCCGGCAGTGTGGTCGCCGCGTGCGCAGTGCGACAAGAAGATGTACCGCGCGACGATGCGTGCAGTGCTCGAGCGCGAGCCGAATCTCCGCATTCTGCAGGCGGAGGTCGCGGGCCTGGAGATCGAAGGAGAAGGACACCGGCGGCGCATATCCGGCGTGTCGCTGCGTGACGGACGGTCTATCAGGGCCGCTGCGGTGGTCGTCACGACGGGCACCTTCCTGAACGGGCTCGCGCACGTGGGCGAGATGAAGTACTCGTGCGGGCGTAACGGCGAGGCGCCATCGAATCTCCTTGGTGAGCAGCTTCGGCGGCTGGACCTGCAGTGGACACGGCTCAAGACGGGTACGCCGCCGCGCCTGGACGGTCGGACCATCGACTGGAGCCGGTTCGAACCGCAGCCCGGCGACCCAGAGCCTACTCCATTCTCTTTCCTTACGGCTCGGATTGAGCGCGAGCAGATAACATGTTATATCGCTTACACTACAGATGAGACGCACCGGATTCTTCGAAAGGCAATTCCACGGTCGCCCCTCTACAGCGGCCAGATCGAGGGCATCGGACCCAGATACTGTCCAAGTATCGAGGACAAAATTGTCAAATTCCCCGACAAGATCCGCCATCAGATCTTTCTCGAGCCGGAGGGCCTGGACACCCACGAAATCTATGTGAACGGCATGTCGACCAGCATGCCGATCGACGTGCAGGCGGCGATGGTCGCCTCCGTTCCCGGGCTCGAGCGCGCCGAGATGATTCGGCCAGGGTACGCGATCGAGTACGATGCGATCGATCCCCGAGAACTCACGCACAGTCTCGAGGTGAAGTCGATCCGCGGACTTTTCCTGGCCGGGCAGATCAACGGAACCAGCGGCTACGAGGAGGCTGCCTGCCAGGGACTCGTCGCTGGAATTAACGCCGCCCTCCACGTCGGGCGTGCCAGTGAACCGTTTGTGCTGGCGCGGACCGACGCGTACACCGGTATTCTCATTGACGACCTGATCTCGAAGGGTGCCGACGAGCCATACCGAATGTTCACCTCACGCGCGGAGTTTCGCCTGCACCTGCGGATCGACAACGCCGATGAGCGGCTGACGCCGGCGGCCAGGCGTGTGGGGTTGGCAAAGGACGATCGGTGGCACCTGTACGAGCGCAAGCAGTCTCAGAAGGCTCGGTGCCGCGAGTTGCTGGAGCGCACCAGGGTTCGCCCCGGAGAGCCCGATGGCGTAGCCCTCGCGTCTGACGACCGGCCATTACTCGTCGAATGGCTGCGGCGCCCCGAGGCGGAAATCGGTCAGATTCGGCCCTGGTTGACACTGCAGCTGGGCGAAGAGCCCGCACACGGTGTGCTCACAACCGTCGAAACCGAAGTCAAGTACGCCGGCTACATTCACCAGCAGGAACGGCAGATCGGGCGTTTGCGCGAGGCGGACAATCGCCGGATACCTGAGCGATTCTCGTTTCGTGGCGTACCGGGGCTGTCGCGCGAGGTTCAGGAGAAGCTCGAACGCGTGCGGCCGGCAACGCTTGGCCAGGCGGGACGTATCCCGGGCGTGACGCCCGCAGCCATAGCCGTGCTTGACGTTTATCTCAGCATCGGCGCTCGGCAGGGATGACCGAGTTCGCGGATCGCCTGCTCGCACTCGTCGGGCATGACGTGCCGTTGAGGACGGAACAAGTCTCGCAACTCGAGCAGCACTTTGAACTGCTCCGCCGCTGGAACCGCAAACTGAACCTCACCGCAGTCCGTGACAAAGCGGATGCGATCGAGCGTCACTATGCCGAGTCCGCGTATTTCGGTCACGTTTTGGGCACATATGTGAGTGACACGCTCGGCCTGCAGGCCGCCACGGCTGCGGACGTTGGCAGTGGTGCTGGTTTTCCGGGTTTCGTGCTCGCTGTCTTATATCCGTCCTGGACCGTGGCGCTGTTGGAGTCGCACCGGCGGAAGGCGGTATTCCTAGCCGAGGCGACTCGCCGGCTGGAAAACGTGCGTGTGGTTAGCGCGCGCGCCGAGGATGTGTCAGAGCGCTTCGATTGTGTGGTATCCAGAGCGGTTCGGCCCAATGACGTGCTCGCTGTACTCCCGCGACTCGGCCGGCTGGTCGGGCTCTTGGTCAGTGCCGCACAGGCGAAAGAGTTCGCGGCCTCGGCTGTGCGGTGGGATGTAGCGGTGCCGCTGCCTTGGGCTCCGACCCGAGTCGCACTGATCGGTGTTCCACGTGAAACGCTGGGGAATACATAACTGAGCGTCGTGCCGTGACCTACGAGGATGCTGCCCCACGCTTCGCGGCGGATTGGAGCGACAAGCAGCGGCGTGAAGCACACACACCACAGAATGGCGATGGGATCGGCTTGGCATCCACTTACGCAATCGACGATACAGCAATTCTTAGCTTCGCCATCTGAATCATCCGAAGGGACGCTGCACGGAACCCTGCGGTCTCCTGCCGGCTGAGCCAAGATCACCTGTCCCCGGCGCGTCCTAAACCTAAACCTAACGATGCAGACCCCCGCAGGATCGGCTGTGCAAGACGTGAACCCGCGCATTCTTCCTCTGGCGTGAATTTGCTGTTCCACGTGAAACTCGATATCCCATGTCACTGTGACACCCCTGAGCCTTCGACAGCAGCTCGAACCTTGCCGCCAAGATCGCGGCGCCCTGCAGCGCGCCGACCGCTACACCTCGCGCGCTTTGGATTCGGCTGCCTGCCGCCGCCCGTCGAAAATCGCGCGATGTCTGTTCTCCAGTTGACTGAAGCCTTGCCTCTTCCATGTTCCCCATGAAACAATCGGTACTTCCGGAGAACAGATGGGTAAAACCATAGCCGTCGCCAATCAGAAGGGCGGCGTCGGCAAGACTACCACTGCAATCAACCTCGCAGCGTCCTTAGCAGCCAATGACTTACGAGTTCTGATCATCGACCTCGATCCGCAGGGAAATGCAACCACGGGCCTCGGCATCAGCAAACAAGACCAACGGCCGACAACGTATGAGGTGCTTTCAGGACACCGGGGACTCGCGGAGGCTGCCGTGGCAACGGAATGCGACGGCCTGTCGCTGGTGCCGGCAGACCAGAACCTCGTTGCCGCGAACATAGAGCTCGTCGATCAGGAAAACCGCGAAAGCCGACTCCGCATCCGGCTGGACGAAGTCCGCAGCCATTACGACTACATAATCATTGACTGCCCGCCCGCCCTGGATCTTCTGACACTGAACGCTCTCGTGGCCTCGGATTCGGTACTCGTCCCGATTCAATGCGAGTTCTTCGCCCTGGAGGGAATCTCCCAGCTCCTCGATACCATTGATCGTGTTCGGGAATCGTACGCCCATGACCTGCGGGTCGAAGGCATTCTCCTGACCATGTACGACGATCGCACGAACCTCACGCGGCAGGTAGCCTCCGATCTCAGGGAGTTCTTCGAAGACGAGGTCTTCCGGACGATTATCCCGCGCAGCATCCGGCTTGCCGAAGCCCCGAGCCACGGCAAGCCCATCCTGCTCTACGACCCCCGTTCGCGCGGCGCCGAATCGTACATCAAGTTAGCCAAGGAAATTCTGTCGAATGAACAAAAGCACAGACCCACGGCGCAGGGCGCTGGGCAAAGGGTTATCGGCGCTCCTGCCGAGCCGGCCACAGCCGCCGAGGACTGAGCCCGTACCGGTTGCGGAGTCGGCGGAGATACCCGCTAGTCCCGGCGCGCCGGTCCAGATACCGGTTCAGCTCATCGATCCGAATCCGGTTCAACCGCGCACCGTCTTCGAGCCTGAGCGGCTGGCTGAGTTGGCACAGTCGATTCGCAGCAACGGAATCATCCAGCCGCTTATCGTAAAACGCGTTGGTGAGCGTTTTCAACTAGTTGCGGGAGAACGGCGGTGGCGAGCGGCACGTCTGGCGGAGCTCACCGCCGTACCGGTGGTCGTCCAGGAGGTTGCAGAGGGGCACCTGCTCGAGCTTGCGCTGATCGAAAACATCCAGCGCGAGGACTTGAACCCTATCGAAGTCGCGCACGCGCTCGAGCGGCTCGGCCGTGAGCTGGATCTGAACCACGAACAGCTGGGCGAGAGGACGGGGAAGGATCGCAGTACGGTGACAAACCTCCTGCGACTGCTGCGCCTGCCTGCCGAAGTACAGGTGCTCGTCGCCGAGCACAAGCTTTCGATGGGGCATGCACGGGCAATTCTCGGCTTACCGACTGAAGAACTGCAAACCGAAGTCGCTGAGAAGGCTGCCGCTCAGGGAATGTCCGTCCGCCAGGTGGAGCGGCTGATCCGTAATCTCTCCGCTCGACGGGATGCGGCTCTGACGGCCGAACAGCCGCCCGATCCAAACGTGCTC
>DASSSG010000100.1:0-6039 GCA_035708545.1 Bryobacteraceae bacterium
GCACAGAGATCACTCCGGAGTTTGCCGGCCTGGTCGGCGCCGGCCTGTATCAGGTCAACGTTCGCGTGCCGGAGACGCTCACGGACGGGTTCCATCAGGTGTCCGTTGTCGTCGGCGGCATCGAGTCCGCCAACAACGGCAACTTATTCGTGCAGCGCCAGCAGTAATTATGAAAACCAACTATGGCAACATCGGCTTCGCTCTGCTCCTCGCGGCGGTACCCGTCACTCTGTTTGCGTTCAGCCAGCAGACCGGCCCGCCGCCAAACCGAACCGGCCTTCCTGAAAATCCGGACTGTACCGCGTGCCATCGGACGTTTCCGGCGAACAGCGGCGCCGGAAGGGTGCGAATCGAAGTAAACAACTACAACCCGGGCGTACGCCAGCGGATTCGCGTGATCGTCGAAGATCCGCAGGCGAGCAGGTGGGGATTCCAGCTTACCGTGCGCGGCGTCGGTGATCTGACCAAATCCGTCGGTACGTTCACACCCAACGAAAACGTGCAGGTGATTTGCGATAACGGCACCAATCGCGGGGTGGCCGGGCCGTGCAGCGGCCTGCCCGAATATGTGCAGCACACGCCGGCCGCGACTGCGTCCGGCACTACCGGCAGCCGCACCTTCGAAGTCGACTGGGATCCGCCGGCCAGCGAAATGGGTGACATCATCTTCTTCGCTGCCGGCAACGCCGCGAACAACAACGCCAATAATCAGGGCGATTTCATTTACACGACTTCCAAACGTGTGTCCTCCACGGGCGCCTGCACGTTCACGCGCCGCCCGACGCTGCAGAGAATCACCGACGCCGCGGGGTTCCGGCAGGCAGTCGCCATGAATGGCCTGGCAACCATTTTCGGGCTTGGATTCCAGGTCGGCGGCACGAAGCGCGCCGCGGGCCTCGGCGACTTCGGACCCGAGGGCCGCTTCCCGACCGAGCTCGGCTGCGTCGGCATCGAGGTCGCGGGCAGGCGCGCACCGGTGCTGTACGTCCAGAACGATCAGATCAATTTCCAGATGCCGACGCTGGCGCAAACGGGTCCGGTGCCCGTGACGGTGATCCTGAACCCCGACCAGCCGACAGAGATGAGAAGCGATGTGGGAACGGTGACCATGCAGTCGTTTGCGCCATCAATCTTCACGTTCAACGGCCGCTCAGCCGCGGCGCTGTTCGCGGGCACTGACATCCCGGTGGTTGTGGATCAAGCGGTCAGCACCCGCGGACGCGGAGCGAAACCGGGCGACAAGATCGAGCTCTACGTCACCGGACTCGGGCTCACGGAACCGGTCTTCCAGGCCGGCGAGCTTGCTCCCGCGGCGGCGGTGCGCCTGCGCGACGCACTCACGGCAACCGTCGGCGGTGCGAACGCAACCGTCGAATACGCCGGTCTGGCTCCCACGCTGATCAGTGGTCTGTACCAGGTGAATCTCATCATGCCGTCACTTGCGTCCGGGGATCATCCGGTCGTGCTTCGTATCGGTGGCATCGAGTCGCCGACGGGCGTCATCATTCCGGTGCGTCCGTAGAGAGTAACTACCGCTTCTTGCCACTATTCCCATGGGGCAGTTCGGCTGCCCCGTGGGATGAAGACCGTTCTCGCAGCCTTTATTGGCGCTGCTCTGCCCGTGTGGGCAGCCGCGCCGAACTACTCGGCTTCGAGCGTCGTAAACGCCGCGAGTAATGTCGCCGGTCCGGTCGCGCCGAACACCATTGTTTCTCTCTACGGCACGGACCTGTCCTGGAACACGCGTTCAGTTCGTGCCGAGGATGTGTCCAGCGGGCTCCTGCCGACCTACATTCCAGGCGGCGGCGTGTCAGTGTATGTGAACAATCTGCCCGCCGGGCTCTACTATGTCTCTCCGACACAGGTCAACTTCCTCGTACCCGCCGCAGCAACACCCGGACGCGTTCGACTGGCGGTGGCGCGCGACGGTGTGCGCGGTCCCGAAGTGGAGATCACCCTCGGCGAGGTTGCGCCGGCGCTGTTTCAACTCGATCCCGATTTCGTGGTCGCCACCCGCGCCGACGGGAGTGCAATCGGACGCGAGAATCCGGCGCGCGCGGGCGAGATCGTCACGCTCTATGCCAATGGCCTGGGCCCGCTCGTGCCACCTCTGCGCGAGCGCGCAATTGCCGAGGCCGCAGCGCCGATCGCCCGCATGGCGGATTTCAGGATCGCGCTCAACGGCGTTGAAGTCGCGGCGAGCGCGGTTCTTTACGCCGGCGCCGCTCCGGGTTTCGCCGGTTTGTATCAGATCAACGTCGAGCTTCCGACGATGACGCGAGAGAACCCGGAGATTCGCATCGGTTTCGGCCCGCAACTGAGCCGTGAAGGCGTGCGGCTGCTCGCAAAACCGTGAGCAGCCTCGATCGTCAGGCGTGCTAGCCTCGAAACAATGTCGGTCGCGATGCGGACCGAACCCGCTCACAACGCGAGCGATCTCCGCAGCTTCAGGTACCTCGACAAACTCATCGTCGTTTTCGTAACCGTCCTGCTGGTCTCGAACATCGTGGCGCCGAAGCTGGTAGCGGTCGGTCCATTTCTGTTCAGCGGTGCGCAGTTGCTGTTCCCGATCACCTACATCTTCGGCGACGTTTTCACGGAGGTGTACGGGTATGCGGCATCCCGGCGCGCCATCTGGAGCGGCTTTTTTGCATCTGCGCTGCTGAGCGCGCTGAGCGCGATCATCATCGCGCTGCCTCCGGCGCCCGAATGGAACGGCCAGGCGGCCTATCAGGAGGTCCTCGGCATGACGCCGCGGATCTTCATCGCGAGCCTGGCTGCATACTGGGCGGGCGAGTTTGCGAACTCCTTCGTGCTCGCTCGCCTGAAGATTGCCACCAGCGGCAGGTATCTGTGGATGCGCACCATCGGCTCGACCATGGTGGGGCAGGCGGTGGATACGGCGATCGTTATGACAATCGCGTTTGCCGGCATCTACAGCGCGGCGAACATCGCGCGGCTCATCCTGTCCGGTTATCTCTTCAAGGTGATCTACGAAGCCGCCGCGACGCCTGTCACTTACATGGTGGTCAATACGCTGAAGCGGCGCGAGGGCGCGGACATCCTCGATACGGACACCAATTTCAACCCGTTCGCGACAGGGTAGGGCATCTCTGAAAACTTACGCGGGAATCGCGACCGCACGATGTTGGCAATCAGAAGATGAAGCTCAGGCCGCCGCGGACAGCGCGCGGCGTGTGGGTCAGGAGCATGCGGCGTCCACTGGCCGTGGTGATCGGAAGGTAGCCCTGGGCGAGCATGTTGCGCAGCTCGGCCGTCGCTTCGAGACGACCGGGCATGCCGGAAAAGGCCGGCAACGGCTGCCGGAGTCGCAGGTTCAGACCGGCGTAGGAATTGGTGGATTGCGTGAAGTAGACGTGAGCCGGAGTGAGCGCGCGGTAATCGGTCCACTGGTAGCTCGCATGGAAACGCGTTCCGGCGCCGGGCACTACGCCGTTGAAACGGCCGGTGATCCAGCTCTGCTGGCCGCGATGAAGCAGGCGGCGAATGGCGGACGGGTTGTCGGATTCGAGGGCCCGCTCCTCGGTGCGGAGCACCCCGCCGCTGCCGTAGGCCAGCGTCAGGCTGTAATCGTCCGAGAAATCCTGTGTCACGGCGGCCGTATAGCCGGTGCGCGCGTAGCCGCCGATATTGAACACCGAACTTCGGGAAGAAAGCTCGGGCAGCAGGTCGAAGCCGCCGATCAGGTCGTCGGCGCCCGTGATCGTCAGCGCGCCGTCGCGCACGATTTCGCGATACACGCCGAAGCTGTAAGTGCGGCTGCCGGTGGCGAACTGATAACCGGCTTCGAGGTTCTCGGTGCGCTGCACGTGAGCCCGGCCGCCACGGAGCGTCACGCGCGGCAGGAGCGACAGCGCCGCCAGTTCCTGCTGGAGGCTCTCCCGGCGATCCCGCGCATCCATCTGAATGAGATCGATGGGCGGCGCTCCGGAACTGTAGCCGAACGCGAGGCGGCCCCGGCCGCCGAGATCGTAACTGACGCGCGCGAACGGGCTGACGTAGTTCAGGCGATCGAAGAACGTCACCGATTCGAGTGACGCGCCGTATTCGATATCGATGCCATCGGCGAGCTGAGCGCGGTCGATCATGGTGAGCGACAGCGTACGCAGAGCCGGCAGATTCGCGTTCTGCTGGCCGCCCACGGCGATGCCGGAGCGAACCGGAAGATCGGCCTGCTGCATCGTGAGCTTCACTTCGGGACCCGCGGCTTCGGCGCGGCTGAAGGTAGTGCGGAAGCCGTGCGTCTGCGTGGCGGTTTCCATTCCATAGCCGAAGTTCCCTGTGAATTCGAAGCGGTTATTGCCGAACAGCGAAGTAGCGAGCGCGAATGCCGTTCCAAGATCGGGCTGGCCGCCCGCGAGCCAGGGCGAAGATTCACCCGCGGATACCCGGAGCAGGCCGTTGGTGTCCGAGAATACGCTGGTCTCGTGTTGTTCGAGACCGGGCAGCGAGCGCAGAATCGGGCGGGTGCTCATCTGGCTGCGCAGGACCCACTTCCACTCGTCGCTCATCAGGACCCCGGCTTTAGGGGCGCTGTAGACGAGCTCTATCGAGCTGAGGACGCTCGCCATATTGATCGCCAGCACGCTCTGCATGCCGGGGAGCACCGTGATGTTGCGCTTGAGCGCGGGGACGAAACTGGCGAGGGAGACCCGGACGCTGTAGGTGTCCGGTATGAGTGGCTCGAAGAGGAAATCACCTTTAAGACTGGTGATTGTCTTCTGGACGAGCTTGTCGTATCGGTTGTAAAGGAATACCGTGGCGCCCATTTGCGGCACGCCGGCGGTGTCGGTGACGAGACCGGTCAGCGAACCCGTGGTAAGGGTGCCGGATGGAGCGGCGAAGCAGGGCACGGCCAGCAGTACAGCGATGCCGAGAACAAGCGGGCGGGCTGAGAGCCGGCCGCAGCCTGTGAGGCTGCCCGAGATATCTACAGGCCTGTCGGCCATTCGGGACGTGGTGCGGGCGCTTCGGCCTGCAACTCCTCCATCAGCACTATGTTACCGTAAACGACGCCGTCGGGGTGAGGGTCTGTTTCCGGTTCCGGTCCAGAACCTCCATCTTCAGCGTGTACTGACCCGGCTCGAGTGACTGCAGCGGCAGCAGCTTTTCCACCGTTACCTGGTTGGCCGAGCCATTCTCGATATTACTGAGTTCCTCCGAATATTCGAAGATTTTCTCGTTGCTGCCCTTTTTCACTACCTCGTATTTGATGCTGCCGTCGGGCTTCTGAGTCTTTTCATCGGCCCCAAAATTATAAAGCTGCAGGTAGATACCCATCTTTTCATCGCGGCGGAAGGTCTCGTTGAGCCGGGGCCGGACCTTGTGCGCCCCGATGACGAACTGCCCGGTGCCGATGCTCCTGGTCGGAACTTTCTCGATTAGATCGGCCAGAATCAGCGAGCTCGAGGCCAGCTTTTCGTCATCGAAGTGTGGTACGTTCAGCGCCATCTCGTGATTGATCATATTGCCGCTGATCACGTCCTTGGCTACCACATTCAGCCGATACAGGCCGGGGGCGAGCGGAATCGATTTCTGATATACGGACGAACCCTTCGCCGCCTCTCCGAGCAGATCGGGCGGGACTTCCACCGAGACCACGTCTTCAAAGACATTGATCACGCGGCGAGCCATCGAGGTGATACGGCCGTAGATGTTCACGGTGGCTCGCGCCACCCCCTCCTTGTTCTGGAACTGCAGGTCGCGGCGATCGAACTGGAGGGTGACGGACGTCATGATGGTCGAGTTCGTCATCCGGATGTAGTCGGTGCGGGCGCGCATCGGCAGGATGTTGTACTTGATAGTCGAGGTAACGGCGGCTTCCAGGTCCTTGAACTTGATCTCCGGAGGGCGCTGGAGCTTTGCGAACTGCTCGAGGCGCTCGAACTGGTTCATGCGCGCGGGCAGCGGCTGGTTGCCCGTGCCGAGATGGGTGCCGTCGGTCCGACTGAAGCGGTCGGCCTTCGAGGAGAGACCCATCTGTTCCATGAGCGTCAGCCCCGCGTTGGGGACCATGAG
>DASSSG010000101.1:0-6562 GCA_035708545.1 Bryobacteraceae bacterium
TGAGTGAGTCCTACTACATACAACTGGCGCCATCTGACAGGTTCGGGTGGACTGAACCGGAGGGCAAGGTATTTCAGATCGCCGCGGAGAATCTAACACGCCTGCAGGAGGAGATCTACCGGATCTGCTACCTGATGAACCAGTCTGGCGGAATGAACTCAGGCGCCCCCATCTCCGGTCTGAGCAAGCTGCGGGACTTTGCGATCACGCAGGAGGTATTGCGCGCGTACGGTGACGCAGTCAAGGACGCCATGAAGCGCGTACTGCGAGTCGTGGCAGCAGCCCGGAAGGACGAGCTGCGAATCGATGTATCCGGGCTGGATGACTTCGACATCGCGGATTTCCGGAGCGATCTCGAAAACGCGGCGCAGCTGCTGGCACTCGGGATCGAGTCGTCGACACTGAAGAAACAGATCTTCAAACGGCTGGCGTACAAGTACCTGTGCGACATGCGCCAGGAGGTCAAGGACAGTATCTCGGCGGAAATCGACCAGATGTAAGCGGCTGGACGAAGAGGCCGAAGGAAGCGATGGAGGATTGATGAACGAAGAAACCCAGAACGGCCCGGCAACGGGCACCGAGAAATCCGTTCCGGATGTGCGGTCGGTGATTCGGGAGGCGCTGCAGGAGTTCATGTCAATGGAGCAGGCCAAAGCGGAACCGGCTTACAAAACGGAACTGGCCGAGGAGCGCAGGCGCCGCGAGCAGCTCGAGCAGCGGCTCAACGAGCTCGTCCAGGAGAACCGCCGCAACAGGGAAATTGCTGAAACAGCCGAGCGGAGCGCAGCCATTCGCGGCGAGCTGCAGCGGCTCGGCGTTACGAAAGTCGATCTTGCGTTCCGCGCCGTGAAGGACGACATACACCGTGCTGCCGACGGAACGCTGATCGGCCGCGGGCCAACAGGGGAGCTTGCTCTGCGGGACTTTCTCACGCAGTTCGTGAGCGAGAACCCGGAGCTGCTGCCCGCGCGGATCCCCGGCGGATCGGGAGTAGCAGCGCCGCAGAGGTCGACGCAGGCCAGCAGCGTCGACCTGGACCGGATCAAGCCGGGGATGACTGCCGAGGAGTTGGCGCGTGTGCGAGCGGAGATCGCGCGCGTGGCTGCTCAGGCCGGCGTCGCCTGAGCGAAACATATTCCAAAGAGTTCGGCCGCCCGTTCGAGATACCGCGGGCGGCCATTTTTGTCTGCGCCGACGGAAGTGGGCGGAGCGCTTCGGCGCGTCTCTCATTTGCAACACGAGCGCGGGCAGCAAGCAAGACAAGTCAATATCAGACAGGAGTGAATAATGCCAGCAATTACGTCAGCTAATGTAGCTAACGCAATCGTGAAGTTGGTGGCGGTGGACGCGCTGCCCGGCCTGATGGGAAATCTGGTTATGGGCAACCTTGTCAACCGGACCTTCGAGCCTACGCTCGCGCAGGCCGGGGACACGGTCAACGTGCCCATTCCGCCGACCATGATTGCGAACAATATCGCCGAAGGTGGAAGCGTGGTTACGCAGAACCCGGCGCTCGGAAACGCAGCCATCGTTCTCAACACGCATGCCGAGGCGACTTTTCAGATTCCGGACGTGACAAAAGTACTCGCGGTACCGGAACTGCTGCGGCTGTATATGCAGCCCGCGATGATCGCGCTCGCCGAAAAGATGGAGTCCGATCTGCTGAACCTGTACTCGCAGTTTACCGCGAATGCGCCGGTGGGCTCGGTCGCGACGCCGGTCACGGAAGCGACGATCGATGAGGCGGAAACGGCACTGTTTAACGCCAAGGTGCCGGCGAGCCAGCCGAAGTACCTGGTGGTGAACGGCAGCACTTACTCACAACTGCGCCAGATTCCACGCTTCAGCGAATTTTCCAGCGCGGGCGATGCGGGACTGCGGGCGATCGTCGACGGCACGGTCGGGAAGATCAAGGACTTCTACGTATTTCGGTCGCAGTTCGTGCCAAAGACGGGCAGCGGCCCGTATACGGTCCATAACATCGCGTTCGCCAAGGACGCCATTGGCCTGGTTACACGCCGGTTGCCTCAGCCGATTCCCGGCACGGGCGCCATTGCGGAATATGCCGAGCTGGGCAACTTCGGCATGCGCGTGATCATGAGCTACGCGCCGAATACGCTTGCTCAGCAGTTCACCGTCGACGTCCTCTATGGCTGCGCGGTTCTGCGGAACAGCCACGGAGTCCAGGTCAACAGCTAGTCTGCCGAAACCAGGTCTCGTTGATCGTGTGCTGCGTGCACGGCTCGGTTGCACGCCGTGCCGGCCGCACGGCGGTTGAGGAACCCGCACGGCGACAGGTGTTACAAAGGGGAGCTTCGCGCCCGAAGCTCCCCGTACAAGTCAGGAGGAGCGGATGGAAATCAGACAGTATTACCAGAAGATTCGGCAAGCCGAGAGCGGCATCAGCGAACCATACGTTGTAGTAATCAGTCTGGAGACAGCTGATGGCGGAGTCGCAGGCACTGCAACCGAAGTTAACAGGGCAAATGCAGCACGGCTGATCGTGGATGGCAGGGCGCGCCTGGCCGACCCGGACGAAGCGAAGGATTACCACGCGCGCTGTGAGCAGGCGCGCAAGGCCGCCGAGCAGAAAGCAGCAGCGGCGAAAATGCAGGTGACGCTTATCTCCGATGCTGATCTGCGTGCCCTCAAATCGGGCCGGAAGTGAGCGTGAACAGCCATGGCGCTATTCACCGATGGGCTGATCTGCGGGAGCGAAGACCTCCGAGAGTATGAGTCATCCATTCTCGAGGTGGCGCGAAACGAGAGTATCGAACTTACACCCAAGCTGCGCGTAGCGCAGCGCGAGATCGCATTCGAACTAATCACGTTTCTGATGCGGCACGGGCCCGAGCATGTCGATGCGCGGCGCGGGCTGACGAATGTAATAGTCACCAACACACTGCGGCACTGGCACGCGATGCAAAGTCTGGCGGCGGTATACCGCGACGCTTATCACCAGCGAATGAATGACCGCTACAAAGAAAAGTGGGCGCGTTACTCGCTGGAAACACGGACCGCAAAGGAGACGTGTTTCACCACCGGCATCGGTATCTCACTCAGTCCGATTCCGCGGGCGACCGCTCCTGTCTGTGACAGCACGTCTGGAGGACAGTTACCTAGCCGGACTTACCTGGTTGCGGTGAATTGGCGTCGAGGCACACAGGCGGGCGAACTGAGCCTGCCTCTCGCGGTCGAGGTCGCAGCCGGGCGGCTGCTTCAGGTTCGTATTGAAGGTACGCCGAGCAACATTGAGGGCTGGTGCGTGTTCGTGGGCCGTGACGCCGAACGGCTTTATGAGGGGAGCTCGCAGGCATTGCCGCTTACCGAAGTGTGGACCGAGAGCGGGGACCCGTTTGCAGGCAAGCCGATCACGGTGCAGGCGCAGAGCGCGGACCTGTTCGTGCGTCTCGACCGGAGGATCAACAGAGGCTGAGATGGCACAAGCAGGATACAGGGCAGTACGAGAGCTGGTCTCAATTCTCGCGGAGCCCGCTGGGGGCGTCGAGCAGGAGTTGCTGGAGATCGCCCACTCCCGCGGGGTCGACGCGCACGCCGCGGCTGCCTCCGTCATTCAGCAGAACGCAAGCCCGGAGCTGCTGGACAAAACAGGCCTGCCGACTTACCCGGCACTGCACGTTTCGTGCGAGCGCGTATCGAACGAGCTTCGGGAGAAGTTTCGGAGCTTCTCCGGAACCGTCGGTCTGGCCATAGAGGTCCGGGTCACACACGACAGGCTCGAGGGGCTCGAAGAACAACTGCACGCCTGCGTCGACGCCGTTACCGCGGTTCTTGACCGCAACCGTGGCACGTGGCCTCAGGGAATGTTCTTCAGCGGCGCATACGAAGTTGCCTTCAGCGCCGCAAAGCGCGGCGGCAGAAATTACGTGCAGACGGCGCGAGTGCGCCTGAGCGTTGACGTGAGCATGTGAAATCCGAGGAGTTCAAATGTCCAGATACATTTCTTCAAACGAGAACCGATTCTATGTTCAGGCGGAGAGCGACTACGGTGTTGCCGCACCCGCGTCGGCAGAGAACCGCATACCAGCGGTGAAACTGTCCGCGAAAAATGTTCGCGAAAAGGTTGACAGGCGAGACAAAACCGGTGGGCGGACATTCCGCGGCCTGCCGACGCAGCTGCGGGCGCGAACGGATTTCCGACTGAGAACATATATGACCGGCTGGCCGGACAAAACCATCGAGCCGGCGCACGGGGCACTTTTTGGGTGCGCGATGGGGAGGACAGCAGTCAGGTTTTCGGGCGCCGCAGTGACAGCGGCAAACGGTGACCGACTTACATTCGCACAGCCGCACGACCTCTCCGTGCAGCAGGCGGTCGCATCGGCGGAGGAGATACGGTTTGTGACCGCGATCCTCAGCAGCACCGAAGTACAGGTGAATGCGCGGTTTTCCGGGAACCTGGGCGCCGGCACACGACTCGAACCGACGATTACTTATCGCCTGGGGCCGATGCCGAGCAGCGCTACGATCTACGACCACTGGGACCCGGCCAATTCTGTACAACGACTGCTCGCCGGAGCGATCGTTGACGAATTCAGAATTCACGTTAACGGCGATTTTCACGAATTTGAATTCGCCGGGCCGGCGGCCGATCTCGTCGACAGTGCCAGCTTCGTGTCGGGACAGGCAGGAATGAGCGAGTTCCCCGCGGAGCCGGCGATTGCAGCCTTCGATTACGCAATTGTTCCGGGGCACCTGGGACAGGCGTGGATCGGGGCGACGGCCGAACGGCTGTACACGGTGACAGAGGCCGAGGTTGTGCTCAGGAACAACGTCGAACTTCGGGCGAACGAATTCGGGCGACAGACTCCAGCGTGGTTCGGCGCGGGCGTAAGAAACGTGGCGGTGGGCTTTTCGCTTTACGAGCGCGATGACGAAGCTACTCGGTCGCTGTACCAGGCAGCCAGACAGAGATCGCCCATAAGTGTCATGTTCCAACTCGGGCAGCATGCGGGACAGCTTGCGGGCATTTACCTGAAGAGCGTGATTCCGGAGGTTCCCGCGTTCGATGACAGCGATACGCGGCTACAGTGGCAGTTCCAAACCTCCCGCGCCGAAGGTATCGACGACGACGAACTGGTGATCGCCTTCGCTTAGGTGCGTCATGACATACGAATCCACGGCGCGCTATGAGTCCGCAGTCCTGCCCGGCGTGTCATTCCAAGTGGTGCGGATGTCGTTCGGCAGGCGTCTGGCGCTTGTGCGCGAACTAAGAGCAATCACCACGAAGAGTGAATATCACAGAGCGGGCGGCGGTGGTGACGATGCAGTTGAAGCGGCGCTGCTCGAGGCCGAAGCCGACCGAATCTGCCTGAGATGGGGACTCGCCGGCGTCGCCGGACTGGAGATAGACGGCACTCCCGCCACTGCCGATGCGTTGTTTGCGGCGGGGCCGGAGGAGTTCTGCCGTGAAGTCGTGCAGCGCATACGGCAGGAGTGCTTCCTTACAGACGAGCAACAAAAAAACTGATCATCGCCCTCCACTTCCAGTTCGCGAACCAGGCCGCGTGGAGGTGCGATGACTGTCGAATACAAGGCCTGGAGGAGCAGCGTTGCTGCGGTTTCCGCATGCGAGCGGAGGGACGCGTGCGCCCCGTGTGGGCACGCGCGGGCGCGGTGGCTACAGAGTGCCCTGTTTCGTATATAACTGCCGATTCGGTCGCGTACATCGAAGAGTTCTTAACGTGGAAGCTGTTCGGCCACGCTGATCAGTACGTGTTGCCGGCGAAGACCGTCGATGCGTTCTTCGTGCTGGAACGGGAATGGCTTAAGGAACAACGAAATGGACAGGATTGATCTTCAGGAGCTGATTGCAGTCATCGCTGCAAGGCTGACAGACGCAGAACGGCGCGAATCAACCTCGCAGACGATTCGGCGCGACGGAGTTGCCGATCTGGCAGGTTTTGCAAACGCTCGGACCGTGCTTCCCGCGCGCGATGGGGACCGGGGAGGTGATGTGACAAGCGTCATCGCTGAGCTGCTCGCGGCTATGCCGAGGACAGCGGTGGCGATCGAGCCGCCCAGGACTCTCGCGAGGCGGGCCGGTGCGGCGGAGAGTGAGCAAAGTGTGCCACTGGCGCGGGTCGCTCGGTCGTTGGTAACCGGGCTGGGTGTTCTGTCTTTCGTCAAAGGGTTGTTCGGAGGCGGGAGCAACTCTCCATCTGCCGCCGCTCCGCTGCCGAAATTCGAGCTTCCACTGCCGGTTCGACAGGAGGTAGCGTACAGCAGCCAGACGGGAGAGTACATGGCATTCGATCGCCCCGACGCTGGCGGCGTCCGTCTGCGGCAGACAGCCGCGCCTGCAGCGGTCAATGTAAACGTCCAGGCGATGGACAGCAGGTCATTTCTGGATCACAGCCATGAAATCGCGCGCGCGGTGCGCGAGGCCATTCTGAATTCGAACTCCCTGAATGACGTCGTAGCGGAGCTTTGAGATGCCTTTGTTTCCGAAGTTATCGACAGGAGCGATCGCACAGTATCCAGCGACGCGCGCACTCCAGCACCGAACTCGGATTATTCACTACACCGATGGAACGGAGCG
>DASSSG010000102.1:0-3504 GCA_035708545.1 Bryobacteraceae bacterium
ATCCGGCTCCGGTTACATGGTGACCGAGCTGGTGGAGGGCGAAACCTTGCGCGGTTGGCTCAAACATTCATGTGCCGTGGAGCAGGGCGTCGAGATTGCGCGGCAGATCTGTAGTCAATCATCAGAAAACGTAGTTTTCTGAACCTCAGCCGACGCCCGGCAACATCATCCGCGCCGAAGGCGCGAGTCATCCGTCCGATCATCTGAAACAAATCGACGGTGTATTGTGGCGTGGAAGGCGGACGCGAGTTAGGAACCCCGCCGTCGGAAGCGGCGGGGTTCCCGGATGGCGACCCTCAACAGGTCACACACCAAGCTGGTTTCAAAGTGACACGAAGCCGTCGCCGCTGTCCAGTGCCGCCTGTGCATGGTCATGGCGGCGCACGGCGAAGCGGTTCTCCGTCAACGGGTTTGTCGCGGCAGCGACTGTCGCGCGCTGTTCTTCATCTGCGCGCACTGCGACCGCGGGCATTGCTATTGCAGTCTGTCGTGCCAGGAAAGTGCGCGGCGCCAGCAGAGGCGCTGCGCGAACCGGCGGCACCAGCAGAGCCCTGAGGGACGACTCGATCACCGCGACCGGCAGCGCGGATATCGCGAGCGCCAGTCGCGAGCCCGCGTGACGGATCAGGGTTCCCTTTCGATCACTTGCCCGCCATCATTCGGCTGTGGTGCAGCGGTTGGTGTCCCGACATCCAGGTCCGGCGTGATTTTGAGCCCTTGCCGGCGTGCCGTGCAGCCATCCGTGCGGCTCGAGTGCCGGATCTGCGGACTTCCAGGGCGGTTCATCGACCCCTTCCCACGCATTCTGCGACGGAGGTGAGCCCGTTTCATGATCAGTCCCGAAACCCGCGCACAAATCAGGCGCTACTTCTATGCCGAACACTGGAAAATCGGCACCATCGCCAGCGAACTCGGCGTGCACCCCGACACCGTACGCAACGCTGTCGAAGTCGAGCGTTTCCGCGGCGCTCAGCCCATACGGCCTTCGATCGTCGATCCGTGGCTCGGCTTCATCCGCCAGACACTCGAGCAGCATCCGCGATTGCGCGCCACGCGCATCCATCAGATGGTCCGCGATCGCGGCTACAGCGGCAGCGTGGTTCAGTTGCGGCGTGCCGTGGCGCGTTTGCGCCCGCAGATCCGTGAGCCCTTCCTGCGCCTTGAGACGTTCCCCGGCGAGCAGGCGCAGGCCGACTGGGCGCACTTCGGCCATGTTATGGTCGGCCGCGCCCGCCGTGCTTTGTCCTGCTTCGTGATGACGCTGTCGTACTCGCGGGCGCTGTACCTGGAATTCTTCTTCGATCAGACCACCGAGAATTTCCTGCGCGGCCATGTGCATGCTTTTCAGTTCTGGAACGGACAGCCCCGGGTCATTCTCTACGACAACCTCAAATCCGCCGTGCTGGGACGGCGCGGCAATCAGATTCAGTTCAATCCCCGTCTGCTCGAGCTGAGTGCGCACTATCACTTCGCCGCGCAGCCCTGTCAGGTGCGGGCCGGCAATGAGAAAGGCCGCGTCGAGCGGGCGATTCGCTATGTACGCGATTCCTTCTGGGCCGGACGGAGCTTCACCACACTGGCTGAATGCAACCGCCAGGCTCTCGTGTGGCGCGATGAAGTGGCGCACCGGCGTCCCTGGCCCGGAGGCGACGGCCAAACCGTCGAGCAGGTTTTCGCCGAAGAACAGCCGAGACTACTGCCACCACCTCGGCACCCGTTCAGCACCGATCGGATCGAGGCCGTGTCCTCGCGCAAGACCATTTACGTGCGTTTCGATCGCAACGACTACTCCATCCCTCCACAGGCAGTCGGCCGTCCGCTGACGCTCGTCGCCTCTGACACGACGGTGCGCATCCTCGACGGTGTCCTCGAAATCGCTCGTCACCGGCGCACCTGGGATTGCGGCCAGACGATCCTCGATCCGGACCATCGGGAAGCTGTGCTCAAGCTGAAGCGCAAGGCTTTCGATGCCACGCCCGCAGGCAGGCTCGAGCAAGCCGTGCCGGAGAGTAAAACGCTGCTCGATCGGGCCTTCGCCCAGGGCGAATCAGCCGGGACCCAGACTGCGCAGCTTGTGAAACTGCTCGACGAGTATGGCCCTGCCGCCGTGCGCCGCGCCATTATCGAAGCGCTGGAACGCAACACGCCTCGTGCTTCTTCCGTCGCTTTTCTGCTCCGGCGGCAGCCGCGCGTCCATCCGGCTGCCGTCGATCTCAGCCATCATCCGGCGGCGCAATCGGTCGATGTCCGTCCGCACGATCTGGAGACTTACGATGAGCTCGCCCGCACTCAGGACAAGGACTCCGAGCAGTAGTCTGGCCGCCATGCTCGAGCAGATCGGGCTGCGTGCGCTGCCTGCGGATCTGGACGACTTCCTCGCGCGGGCCGCGAAATCCCGCTGGTCGCCTCATCAGATGCTCGAGCAGATGGTGCAGGCAGAGATTGCCGAACGTTCCCGCCGCAGCCTGGAGCGGCGGCTGCGGCTCTCCGGCATCAAACGCTTCAAACCTATGGCCGACTTCGACTGGTCATGGCCGGCAAAGATCGAACGGGATGTGATTGAGCGCGCGCTCACGCTGGATTTTGTTCCCGAAGCGCGCAATCTCGTGCTGGTCGGCCGGAACGGACTCGGCAAGACGATGATCGCGCAGAACATCTGTCATGCCGCGGTGATGGCCGGTCACTCGGTGTTGTTCCGCTCCGCCGCGGCACTGCTGGAAGATTTGCACCGGCAGGGACCGGACGGCCGGCGGCGCCGGCTGCGCACTTACGCCAATGTCGGACTGCTCTGCGTAGACGAAGTCGGCTATCTTTCCTTCGACGATAAGGCCGCCGATCTGCTGTACGAAGTGATCAACCGGCGGTACGAGCGCAAGCCGGTGATCCTCACCACCAACCGTCCTTTCAAGGAGTGGAACGAGGTCTTCCCGAACGCCACCTGCATCGTCACGCTGCTCGACCGGCTGCTGCATCACGCCGAGGTAACGGTCATCGAGGGCAACAGCTATCGCGTCCGCGAGAGCGAGCAGGAAACCGCGGCGCGCCGGAGGAAGCCGTGACCTCCGGCTCCGGTCCGGCCTATGTCGCCGCCGTCATGATGCTCTACACGGATCTGCCGGATACGCCGCTGCGGCCCAGTCCGCAAGATCAACTCCTGGCACGAAGGCTGTATGACCAGGATGTTCCGCTGTCGCTGATTGAGGCAGCTCTGCTGCTGGGCTCCCTTCGCCGGCTCATCCGCCCGGCGGAGGCGCCGCCGCTCCCGCCGGTCCGCTCCTTCGCTTACTTTCAGCCCGTGATTGCGGAGCTTCAGCAGCAGCCTTTGCCAGAGGGCTACGTCGAGTATCTGCGGCTCAAGTTGCGAAGGCTTACTGATCAGGGTGTCGGCTGATGTTCAGATTTCTACGTTTTCGGACGTCCGACAACACGGAAGCTCAGGTACACGTTTTCGCCGGCCTGAAAAGCCGGCCGCGCGGCCAGCGGAGCCGAATCCTCGTAGGAGTG
>DASSSG010000103.1:0-3562 GCA_035708545.1 Bryobacteraceae bacterium
GCCTGGTCCTGCCGCCAACGACTTCCTCCGGGCATCCTCTGAACACGTATTCAACTTCTCCTCCCGCGACCTCACCGCAGCCGATTTCAACGGCGACGGCAACGCGGACCTGGCTGAACGCAACAGCGCTCTGTTGCGAGATTTTCGAACACGGTCACCGTGCTGTTCAACCGCGAAGGCTCCGGGGGTTCTCGATGAACTGACCGCCCGGCCCACGTGTACGGCTTCAGACGGATCTCGGTGGACTGGACCGTAGGCGGATTTGCGCCGCGCAAATCGTGCTAAGATTTGCGGAATTCCACGGAGGTGGCTGATGCTGCTACGCTGTCTGGTCACTCTGCTCGCCGCTGCGGGGCTGAGCTGCGCGCAATCGACATTTGGGACAATTCTGGGCACCGTAACGGATCCCAGCGGGTCGGTCATATCGGGCGCCAGGGTTGTCATCACCAACCTCGACGAAAACACAACGCGCGCGCTCATCTCGGATTCGCAGGGGAACTACGAAGCCCTCAACCTCAAAGCGGGCGTGTACTCCGTATCCGTGGAAACGCCGGGATTCAAGTCGTTCCGGCAGGAGAACCTGAAGCTCGATGCTCGCCAGAGCCTGCGCGTAAACGTGGCGCTGGAACTCGGGCAGGTAACCGAAAAAGTCCTCGTGCAGGCCGAGGCCCCTGTGATCTCGACCGAGAGCCAGACGATCGCATCCACCTTCAATTCCCGGCAGGTGCTCGAGTTGCCCGCGAACTTTCGCGGAGCAGGCACCACCAGCCCGATCCGGATCCTGTCCTACCTGCCGGGCGTGCAGTCCGACAACAGTTTCAACTATTCGATTCAGGGCGCGCTTCCGCATCAGACCGAGGTCTCCCTCGACGGTATCTCGACGGTGAACGTCCGGAGCAACGGGCCGCTGACGGAGCTGTTTCCTTCCGCCGAGTCGATCTCGGAAATGAAGGTGCAGGCCGTCGGCAACAGCGCGGAATTCGGCCAGCTCGGCGATATCACGACAACCTCGAGAGCGGGGTCGAACGCGTTTCACGGATCGCTGTTCGAGTACATGCAGAACCGCGCGTTTGATGCGACGGCGTTCGGGTCGGTTACCAGGCCGCAGAAAACCGCGAATACCTTCGGCGGCAGCGTGGGCGGGCGCATCATTCGCGACCACACATTCTTCTTCGGCGCGTTCGAGGACATGCAGTTCCGGCGCGGGACCACGCTCTCGCGTACGGTCCCCACCCAGGCGATGCGCAATGGAGATCTCAGCCGAGAGGGCGTGAACATCAGGAATCCGTTTACCGGCCAGCCGTATGCCGGCAACGCGATCCCGAGCTCAGAGATCAACCCGGTCGCGAGGCAGATTCTGCAGCTGTACCCGCTGCCCAACTTCGGGAACCCGGACGTGCAGCGCGCCTCGAATTTCCGCGCCAATCGGGCGGCGCCGATCACCTCGTACCAATACGACCTGCGTATCGATCACGTCGTGTCGCCGAAGCAGTCGCTTTTCACGCGCTGGACCTCGAAGAACCAGAGCGCGACGTCGCCCAACTGGCTCCTGCTCGATCCCGACACGTCGTACAACGATACCCGCGGCCTGGTCGTGTCGCACAACTACACATTGCGGCCAACCCTGCTGAACGAATTTCGCATCGGGATGAGCAATCTGGACGCGGCGACAAGCTATGCCTTCGACGGTCCGGCTCTCACGCGGACATTCGGGTTCCAGGGGCTCCCGCCACTCCCGTTCAATGGACTCACGGAAGTGGGTTTTTCAGGCGCCACTTCGAACTTCGGAAAAGGAAAGCCCGGATTTACGGTATCGCGCAACCTGCAGGTCAACGACAACTTTACCTGGGTGAACGGCCGTCACACTCTCAAGTTCGGGGCTGATTTTCGGCGGCTGCGTACCCAGGATACACTGAGCTTCGTCGGCAGCGATAACTACGGCACCTTCGCGTTCGAAGGCCGGTTCACGGGCAGCGATTTCGCCGATTTCCTGCTGGGGTTGCCTGCGCGATCGAGTCTCGCGAACGTCGGCAGCGACATCAACGGACTCTCATGGCACTACGCGTTTTACGCGCAGGACAGCTTCAAGGTGAGCCCCAGGCTTACGCTCGAATACGGACTCCGATACGAATACCACCCGCCCTTCCGGGATGCCGGTTTCAACATCACGAACTTCGATCGGAGTGTGCCGATCACGGGCCGAGTAGTTATCCCTTCGGATCCCCAGGCACTGAAGATCACCGCCCCGGCTTTTCTGCTTTCCATCAATGCCTGCCCCGCACCCGCATACCAGGGCATCCCGTGCACGCCGTTCATAACGGCCAAAGAAGCCGGCTGGCCCGAGAGGCTCCGGTTTCCGGACAAAAAGAATTTCAACCCGCGTTTCGGGTTTGCATACCGTCCCTTCAGCGACACGAAGACCGTCGTTCGCGGCGGCTTCGGCGTGTACACCATGACGATTCTCGGCAGCGTGTTCTACTCACTCACGGGGATTCATGGCTCCGATATCCGCGACTTCAACAATGACATCGTCGGCGGCGCGGCGCTGTTCCGGTGGCCGCAGATCTCCGCTGGTGGCAGCGGCATCGGAAGTGTGCAGCCCGGCAACGCCTATTTCGGCACGGCGAACGCGCCGAACTTCGCCGACCCGTATACGATGCAGTGGAGCACCACGGTAGAACGCGAGATCGGGTGGAACACCGGCCTGCGGCTCTCTTATATCGGCAATCGAGGCGTGAAGCTGCCATTCTCTCCCGATCTGAACCAGCCGCTGCCCTCCACGACGCCGTATTCGCGGCGTCCGATCACTGACCGGCCCTTCCCGTACTGGGACCGCATTCGCAGCCGCGACACAGGCGCGAACTCGATCTACAATGCGCTGCAAACTGAAGTGAATCACCGGCTCTCATCGGGCGTGACCTTCAGCAGCGCGTGGACCTGGGCTAAGGCGCTCAGCGACGCGCACGGTCCCACTTCGACCGGCTACAGCGCCGAGAACGGCGGCGGACGGCTGTCGAATTCACTTGACCGGCGGGCCGACCGCGGCAACATCGGCCCGATTCGCCGTCACCGCTGGATCAGCACCGCGTTATACGAACTGCCGTTCGGCCACAAACGGCGGTACCTCAGCGCGGCGAATCCCGTTCTCGATGCGATTGCGGGAGGGTGGCGGCTGAGCGGGATTTTCCTGCTCCAAACGGGGCCTTACCTCACCGCGACGGTGGCGGCGGGCGACCCATCGGGCACCAACTCGCGCAGCCGAGGCACAATTCGGCCGGACGCGATCGCCGACGGCAATCGCGACCATCCAACGGCGGACATGTGGTTCAACCGTGCGGCATTCGTGTGCCCCGGTCAGGCGCCTGGGCCGAATCAGTTCAACTGCAATATCAATCCCATCGGCCGCTTCGGCAACGCCGGCGTCGGCACTCTGGTCGGGCCGGGTACGGTGAACCTGTCAATGGGATTCGCGAAAGACTTCAGACTGGCGGAGCGGGCGCGGCTGACGTTCGAATCCACATTCAGCAATCTGCCGAATCATCCGAATCTCAACGATCCGAGC
>DASSSG010000104.1:0-6824 GCA_035708545.1 Bryobacteraceae bacterium
ACCGGCCGCCGGATGAGCAGAACGCCTCCAACGCCACGTAACCGAGCAGTACGCGAGGATTTCTGAAATGTCGAAAGACTTAAAACCGAAGCACCGGATCGGCCAGATTGGCTCTCGCCGCCGCCGGATCGCGACCTGGGCAGTCATGCTGCTCGTCATCGCCGGCGCCGCTTACGGCTGGCATCGTTACAGCGCATCGGCGGAGGTGGTGGACGTACCGGTCTCCAAGGTTCGGCGCGCGGATTTCATCATTGGCGTGCGCACTCGCGGGGAAGTGCGGAGCGTGAATTCCGTGATCATTACGGCGCCGCAGGTTCCCGATCCTCGGATCGTGAAACTCGCGGAATCCGGCAAGCCGATCCGCAAGGGCGAGGTAGTGGTTGAGTTCGACGCGGCGCAGCAGGAGCAGAGCTATCTGGAGCGCACGACAACGGTTCGTACGGTGGACAGCGAGATCGTGCAGACGAAGGCGTCGCATCGCATCACCGACGAGCAGGACGGGATGAACCTGATGACCGCCGAATTCAACCTGGAACGCGCGAAGCTGGACGCGAGCAAGGCGGAAGTGGTCTCGCAGATCGAAGGCGCCAAGAGCCGCATCGACGTGACGATCTCGGCAGGCGAACTGGGCCAGGTTAAAACCGCGAAAAACGCCCACGATGTCACACAGAAGGCCGATCTGGATCGTTTGCAGCAGCGCAAGGACAAGGCAGTGCGCGACGCCGAGCGCGCGAAATCGTATCTGTCGAAGATGGTGCTGCGCGCGCCGAACGACGGCGTTGTGAACATTCTGACCAACTTCCGCGCGCAGGGGAGTTTCGGTTCGGCGCCGCCGCCGTTCCGCGAGGGCGACCGCGCCTGGACGGGCGCCGCCATCGCCGAGATTCCTGACCTGTCAAAGATGCGGATCGAGCTGAAGCTCGACGAAGTCGATCGAGGCAAGCTGAAGCTGGGGCAGTTCCTGAAGCTTCGCGTCGACGCATTGGCGGATCGTGAGCTCCGCGCCGAACTCGACTGGATCAGCCCGATCGCGCAGGTCACTTACCGCGGCATGGGACTGAGTGACAAGCTGTTCCCGGCGCGAGCCACGCTGAAGGACCTCGATCCCCGGCTGCGGCCCGGAATGAGCGCTACGGCCGAGGTGGTGATCGAGAGCGAACCGAACCGCCTGTTGATTCCCGTGCGGGCCAGCTTCATGCATCAGGGCAAGCCCGCAGTTTACGTGCAGCGCGGGCAGCAGTTCGAGATTCGGCACATCGAGGTTGGGAAACGGAACGAAACCGACATGGTCGTGCTCAGCGGGTTGCGTGAAGGCGAAGGCGTTGCTCTCGAAAATCCGATCGAGGCCGCCAGGAAAGCGAAGAAGCTGTAATGAAGAAGCTCGCTGTCATGAAGAAGCTGGTTTTTCGGCTTGTTATTCTCGCCGTCGTCGCGGGCGCGGGCTGGGCCATCTGGGCTCTGTATAAAGCCATGCCGCAGCGGCAGGACCAGATCGCGACCGCGCGGGTACGCCGCGGGGACGTGGTGGTGCGGAGCTATGCGCGCGGCGAGCTGCGGGCGATTCGCTCGGCGACTCTCGTGGCGCCGAACCTTTTCGGGACGGTGCAGATTACGACGCTCGCCCCTCTGGGCGCGCTGGCGCGGGAAAAGGACCTGATTGTCGAATTCGACGATTCGGAAGTGAATTCGCGGGTCGAGGAGAAGCAGCTCGAGATCGAGCAGGTCGACGAGCAGATGAAGAAGGCGCAGGCCGATCTCGCGATCCGCAACAACCAGGATCAGGTGGAGCTGCTGCGCGCGCGCTACTCGGTCCGGCGTTCCGAGCTCGAAGTCAAACGCAACGAGCTTCTGCCGGATATCGACAAAAAGAAGAACGTCCTGAACCTTGACGAGGCGCGGCGGCGGTTGAAACAGCTCGAGAGCGACGTCAAGTCGCGGCAGGAACAGGCGCAGGCGGAGATCGCCGTGCTGCAGGAAAAACGGCGGAAGGCGCAGATGGAGCTGGCGCGCGAGCGGCAGCGGCTGTTCCAGGTGAAGCTGCTGTCGCCGATGACGGGGCTGGTCGCGCTGCGTCAGAACCGCGGAACGATGTTCATGCCCGGAATGCAGATTCCCGACCTTCGCGAGGGCGACCAGGTGCAGCCCGGAATGCCGGTGGCCGACATTCTGGACCTTTCCGAGCTCGAGCTGGTAGCCAAAGTGGGCGAGCTCGATCGCGCCAACCTGACCGAGGGGCAGGATGTAAACATGCGCCTCGACGCACTCGGTGACAAGCGGTTCACCGGCAAGATCAAGTCCATGAGCGGCACGGCCTCGGCGAACGTGTTCTCATCCGACCCGGCGAAGAAGTTCGACGTGGTGTTCTCGATCGATATGAAGCAGCTCATGACAGCGCTGAACGCGAAGCCGGAGCAGATTGCACGCGTGCTCGCGACGGCGGAAGCGAACCGCAGGAAGCCGTCGGTGGGGCAGCCGATGACGCTGGGAGGCGGCGGTGCGGAGATGATGATGGCGCGTGCCGGCGCCGCCGGCGGCGGCGGGCTGCAGATGACGATGAGCAGCGCTCAGGGCGCGGGCCCGGGCGGACAATCAGGGCCGGTGATGTTCCAGCGGCCTGGCGGCGAGGGCGGCCGTGGAGAGGGGGGGCGCGGTGAAGGCGGTGGCGGCCGCGGCGGTATGTTCGCGCAGCTCTCGGAAGAAGATCGCTCAAAGATGCGCGAAGCCATGCAGAAGGCACTGAATGGGCGCAGCATGCGCGACCTGTCGGATGAAGAACGCCAGAAGGTGATGGCGCAGGTCGCGAAATCGGTGCCAGCGGCCGCGAAGCTGGTGGCGGCGCAGGGCGGCATGCCTGGCCAGGGCGGACGCGAAGCCGGCCGTGGCGCCGCAGGCGCCCCGGGTGGCGCGGGGCCCGCCGGTGGCGGAGTCGGCGGCGGCATGCCGATGATGATGGGCACCGGCACGCAGTTCAGCGAGAAGGATCTGGCGAGCGCGAAGCTTCCTCCCGCGCCGGAATCGGATAACAACCTCGACGTGCTCATCCGGCCAGGCCTGCTGGCGGATGTCGAGATCATTCTCGAGCGCATTCCGAATGCGATCAATGTTCCCGCCAACGCGATCTTCGAGAAGGACGGGAAGCCGGTGGTCTACGTCAGGAAGGGTAATAGCTGGGATGAGCGACAGATCAAGCCCCTTAAGCGCACCGAATCGACAATGGTGATAGCTTCGGGCCTCATGCCGGGCGAGATCGTCGCGCTGGCCAACCCGAGCGCAAAGCCGGGCGAGAAGAAAAAAGAGAAGCCGGGCGGCGCCGCGCCAGTGGCGATGCCGGCCGGCGGCGGTGGAGGGCGCGCGGGTAGTGGTTCTTGACAACCGCTCCCTTACGGTCGCGGCTCAGAAACGACCCTTCCCCTTCCGAGCCGCGGGCGTTCGCGAGCGGTATCCGGAACGTTTCTGCGGGTCTATAACCTGCGTCACGACTGAAGTAAGCAGGATGGAGATATTCGTTCGATGAGCGGCTTTGCGGGATACCTTCCCGAACTTCAAATGGGGCTGGCCAGCCTGCTGGTCCACAAGCTTCGCAGCGGCCTCACGATGCTCGGCATGATCTTCGGGGTCGGCGCCGTGGTCGCGATGTTGTCGATCACGTCGGGCGCGCAGAAGGAGATGATGAGCTACATCGATCTGCTCGGCGTGAACAACATCATCATCGAGGCGAAGGAGGCCGTCGATCGGAACGAACTACAGGCGCGCCGCGCGATCAGCCAGGGGCTCAGTTTCCGCGACTACCGGGCGATTCTGGAGAACGTGCCGGGCATCGACTCGGCCACTCCTCGCAAGCGGTTCAAACCGCAGAAGCTGCTGCCCAAGACAACGCAGGAGCAGCCGACGCTGATCGGCGTTACGCCCGATTACATCCGCATCAACAGCCTGAAGATCGTGGAGGGGCGTTTCTTTAACGAAACGGACAACACCGAGTCCGCGCCCGTCTGCGTGCTCGGGGAGTCGGCGAAGGTCAACCTGCTCGGGTACGATCCGGCGGTTGGCAAGTGGGTCAAGGTCAATGACACGTGGCTGCAGGTGGTTGGCGTGCTGTCGCAGCAGGCGACAGCGGACACCGAGATCGAAGGCGTTGAGGTGGTCAACCGCAACAACCTGATCATCGCGCCGCTCAACACCGTGATGCGCCGCTTCGAGGACAACAACAGCTGGCTGAAGGACGAAATCGACGGCATCTACATCCGCGTGCGCGACAATGCCGACTCGATCGAAACATCGACCGTCGTGAACGCCATTCTGAACGCCACACACAAAGACGCCGGGGACTACAACATCACCGTACCCGCCGGTCTGCTCGAACAGAAGCGCCGCACGCAGTTCATCTTCAGCGTGGTCATGATCTGTATTGCGGGCATCTCGCTGCTGGTGGGCGGGATCGGCATCATGAATATCATGCTGGCGACCGTGCTCGAGCGCACGCGCGAGATCGGTATCCGGCGCGCAATCGGTGCACGCCAGGCCGACATCATCCGTCAGTTCCTTACGGAAGCCGTGCTGATTTCCATCATCGGCGGTCTGATCGGCATTCTGTTCGGCTATTCGTTATCGAAGATCATCGCGGCAGCGGCCGGCTGGTCGACGGATGTGACCACGGCATCGATCGCCGTCGCCTTCGGCGTATCGGTTGGCATCGGTCTCCTGTTTGGAATCTACCCGGCCGTGCAGGCGGCGAAGCTCGATCCTATTGAGGCTATCCGGTACGAATAATATGCGTTTTCCGCTTCTTTTTTTGCTCGCCACGGCCATGCTCCGCGCCGACGAGGCCCAGATCCTGACGCCTGTTCCCGTCGCCACGCCGCAGGTGAAAGATCCGCTGGTGACTTCGAAATTCACCCCCACGGCGTCGGCCCCGGCATTCGGCACGCCCTCATGGTTCCGGAAGACATTCCACGCGCCGCCCACCACACGCGTGGAGCTAAAGCCCCCTGCGCGTCTGAATGATTTCGTCGTTGACGGCAAGCTGGAGCTCTCGCTGCGTTCGTACATCGACCTGGTGCTGGCGAACAACACGGATGTTTCGGTCGAGCGGCTCAGCGTCGAGATCAACCGCAACAACATTCTGCGGGCGTATTCGATTTTCGATCCACTCGCCGTGGCGAGCTTCAACTCGACGAGGACGACTACTCCGGCGGGCGACGTTCTGGCCGGCGCAACCACGCTGAACCAGCTCTCACAGCCGTTCCGGCTGACGGTGGATCAGGTGTTGCCAACGGGCACCCGGTATTCGGTCGGCTTCAACGCATCCAAGACTTCGACCAACAGCGCGTTCGCGACCTTCAATCCGCTGCTCAGCAGCAACCTGAACTTCAACTTCAGCCAGCCGCTGCTGCGGGGTCGCGGAACGTTCTTCACAAAGCTGCCGGTGACGATCGCGCGCGGGAATCTGCGGTCGGCTGAATACACGGTCGAGAACCGCATTCTGAACCTCGTCTCGCAGGCCGAACTGGCGTACTGGGACGTGATCCTCGCTCGCGAAGACCTGCGCGTTCAGGAGCAGGCGCTCTCGCTGTCCGAGCAGCTTCTGAAGCGGGCGCAGCGCGAGCTCGAGCTGGGCGCTATTTCGGCGCTCGACATCTATCAGCCGGAGGCGCAGTACGCGAATTTCAAGATTCTGGTCTCACAGGCCCGGTTCCGCCAGCAGGAGTTCGAGAACGTACTGCGGCGGTTTATGGGCGCCGATCTGGATCCGCAGGTGCGGGAACTTCCGATCGTGCTGACAGAAACGATCGCGCCGCCGGTGGAAACGGCGCTGGATCGGGAGAAGCTCATTGAAACGGCTCTCCGAATGCGGCCGGATCTGAAGGCCCGGCGGCAGGATCTGGACATCGACGATCTGACGATTCAGGGCGCATCGAACCAGCTCAAACCCGATCTCTCGCTGACGGCCCAGTACGGCTCGTACGGCCGGGGCGGCACCTTCTACCAGCGAACGAACGTGTTCACCGCCGACGGCACGCGCAACACGATCGTCAGCACGGTCCCCGGCGGATTCGGGGACGCGCTCGACCAGCTGTTCGGCTTCAATTTCCCGGTGTACGGGTTCGGATTGCGGCTGAGCCTGCCGCTGCGTGACCGCCGCGCTTCCGCCGACTATGCGAATGCCGTGGTCACGAAGCGGCTTGATACGCTGCGGCTCCGATCGGCGGAGCAGACGGTCCGCCAGGACGTGCTCAACGCCATCAGCCGCGTGGAATCCAGCCGCGCGAGCGTAGAGCTCGCGAAAATCGCGCTCGATTTCGCCCAGAAGCGCGTGGACGCCGACCAGAAGAAGTACGATCTGGGAACGATCACGCTCTACTTCCTGCTCGATTCCCAGAATGCGCTCGCGCGTGCGCAGTCGGATCTGGTGGAGCAGTCGGTCAACTACCGCAGGAACCTGGTGAACCTCCAGCGCACCACGGGCGAGCTTCTCGCCGAGCGCAACATCGCCGTCCAGTAAACTGGGCCCGATGGGGCGCATACGGATTCTCGCCGATACAGTCGCGAACAAAATAGCGGCGGGAGAGGTCGTAGAGCGCCCGGCTTCCGTGGTGAAGGAGCTTCTCGAGAATTCGCTCGACGCAGGCGCCGCGGAGATTCGGGTCGACGTCGAATCCGGCGGCCGGCGCCTGATCCGGATCGCCGACAACGGCTGCGGCATGCTTCGCGACGACGCGATGCTCGCGTTCGAGCGCCACGCCACGAGCAAACTAAACGATGTAGCCGACCTCGAGGCGATCGCGACGCTCGGGTTTCGCGGCGAGGCACTGCCGTCGATTGCGTCG
>DASSSG010000105.1:0-2257 GCA_035708545.1 Bryobacteraceae bacterium
CGTCATGAAGGAATCGGTGGAGGCCGCGCTGTCGGTCGTGCGGGCGCGCTCGCGCCGCCTCGGCATCCACGACGACTTCTACCAGAAGAACGACATCCACATTCACCTGCCGGAAGGCGCGACGCCGAAAGACGGTCCGAGCGCGGGTATCGGCATCTGTCTCGCGATGGTGTCTGCGTTGACGGGCATTCCGGTGCGCGCTGACGTGGCGATGACGGGCGAAATCACCTTGCGCGGCGAAGTGCTGACGATTGGCGGCCTGAAGGAGAAGCTTCTTGCCGCGCATCGCGGTGGCATCAAGTCCGTGCTGATCCCTGAGGAGAATGTCAAAGACCTGGCGGAGATTCCGGACAACGTGAAGAACCGTCTCGAGATCCACCCGGTCAAATGGATCGACCAGGTTCTCGAGATGGCGCTCGAGCGCAAGCCCGAGCCGCTTCCCGAGCAGGCCGACGCTTCGGCGATCCCGCCGGTGACGGAAACGCCGGCGCCTGCGGCTCTCAAGCACTGAGCACGCGCCCTCGCTGGTCAACAGCGGGGGCTTGAGCTAGAATCGCGCTCCGGTTTTCGAGTATCCGGAGCGCGATCCGGGTGCTTAGCTCAGCTGGTAGAGCGTCGCCCTTACAAGGCGAATGTCGGCGGTTCGATCCCGTCAGCACCCACCATCGAGTTCATGGATGTAGCGGCGCCAGGCGCCCGAGCAGGATGGTTGGTATTGTTATTGTAGGTAGCGCCGCGAGGCGCATGAACGGGTAGCTCGTGCACGCAGCGTAAACTGCGAGCCACGAGCATCGTAGGTTCTTGTCCGGAGTGGTAGTTCAGTTGGTTAGAATACCGGCCTGTCACGCCGGGGGTCGCGGGTTCGAGTCCCGTCCACTCCGCCACCTTTCTTCAGCAGTCCTCCTTCCAAGTACTTCCCCGGGGTGAGGGGCGGTACAGTCCACCGACCAGGCTCACGACCGCGTTAACGCGCAGTCGTCCGCTCGCTCGAGGACTTGTCTTGCCTTGACATATGTCCTCTAGTCGTTAACCTAACCCCATAACCAAATCACCGATCGGTCTCGCGGTGGTTCAGCAGGGGAGGACTGACATGACTCGCGTATACACCAGCGCGTGCGTGGTTCTCATCGCAGCAGCGCTCCACGGGTGTCAGGCGACGGGGCCGGACGAACGTTCCAAAGCACCAGAGCCGCCTCCCGCTCCGGCTAGAGCGGTCGACACAGCGCCTGTCGAACCCGCCGTCGCTCCCGAGCCACCTCCACCGCCAGCGGCTGCGTCCGCGCCGCAGCCAGCCCAGGCGGCGCCCACCATGGACCTGAAAACGGCGCAAGGGCTTCTGAACAAGCGCGGGTACAAGGTCGGGGCGCCGGACGGCAAGATGGGCCCCCGCACGCGGCAGGGCCTCAGGCGTTTTCAGACCGAGCAACGCATACCGGTCACGGGCAACCTCGATCGGGAGACGATCGAGCGTCTGATGACGAAGTAAAGGCGATGGGGTAGTATCCGCCCCGAGTCCGGTCCGCCGGTTCTCGCAAAAAAGGCGAACAAGGTTCGCCTTTTTTTCAGTTACTCCTCACGGTTCCTAAATGTTCGATCTCGTCGCGAAACACAAGAAATGGATCATGATCGGTCTGCTGGTCCTGATCATCCCGCCGTTTGCGCTTTTCGGCATCGATACGTACTTCCGCGGCCAGGGCAGCGGCCAGGCCGTCGCGACCGTCGGTGACTACGAGATCTCCGAGCAGGAGTTCGGGCAGGCACTGCGCAGCCGGCAGGACCAGCTGCGTGAGATGGCGGGCGGCCGCGTCGATCCGGCGCTGCTCGACACGCCTGAACAGCGGGCCGCGGTGCTCGAAAGTGTCGTGCGTCAGCGTGTGCTGCTCGCTCACGCGTCGAAGTCCGGGCTGACGGTCTCTACGGACCAGCTGCGCGCGTACATCTCCCAGGCGCCGGAGTTACAGGAAAACGGTCAGTTCTCGAAAGAGCGTTATCAACAGTTCCTGAAATCGCGCAATACGACTGCAGCCGCTTTCGAGAACGACCTCCGTCGCAACATCGTGCTGGCGCAGTTGAGCGAAACATTTCTGCAGACGAGCTTCGTTCCGCGTACCGTCGCCGAGCGCGTGTTGCGCATTGCCGAGCAGCAGCGCGAGGTGAGCCGGGCCCTGATCGCGCCCGACAAGTTCATCGCCTCGGTAAAGCTCGAGGATGGCGCGGCGAAAAAGTATTACGACAGCCAGCAGGACGAGTTTCGTAT
>DASSSG010000106.1:0-5135 GCA_035708545.1 Bryobacteraceae bacterium
GGAAAACGACCCTTGCCAATCTGGTGCCGCGGTTTTATGACGTGACGACCGGGGCGATTCTGATCGACGGCATTAACGTGCGCGATCTCTCGCTGGCTTCGCTGCGCCGGCACCTGGCGCTCGTCGCGCAGGACACGTTTCTGTTCAACAACACCGTGGCCGCGAACATCCGTTATGGAAAGCCTGACGCGACCGATGAGGAGGTTCGCGAGGCGGCGCGCAACGCGATGGCAGCCGGGTTCATCGAAGCTCTTCCCGAGGGGTTCGATACCGTCATCGGCGAGCGCGGCACCAAACTCTCCGGGGGGCAGCGGCAGCGCATTGCGATGGCCCGCGCTTTGCTGCGGAACGCGCCGATTCTGATCCTCGACGAAGCCACGTCGCACCTCGACAGCGAATCCGAAGTGCTGGTGCAGAAGGCGCTGGCGAACCTGATGCAGAACCGTACGGTGATCGTGATCGCGCATCGCCTGTCGACGATCCGGCGCGCCGACAAAATCGCCGTGCTCGACCGCGGCCGCATCACGGAGATCGGAACACATGAAGATCTGGTCAGCCAGGGGGGCATTTACCAGCGGCTGCACGAGCTGCAGCATCTCGAACCGGATTCGATCGTCACCGGATGAATAAAACGCCTCCTCCAGTCCGCAGCATGACCGGCTTTGCGCGCGTGCGGCGGCCGCTCGGCGAAGCCGAACTCGTTGTCACTCTGAAGAGCGTCAATCACCGGGCGCTGGACCTGCATTTCCACACCGGTCCTGAGTTCGATCCTTACGAGAGCGCCATTCGCGCTGCCATCAAACGCGCGGTTGCGCGCGGGCACGTGTCCATTCGCATCGCCGTGGAACGGCCGGCCGGCACGGGAGGGCTGTCGCTCGACCGCGCGCGGCTGGCCGGCTATATGGACGCGTTTCGTGAAGGCTCAAAGCAGTATGGGCTGGTGGGTGAACCGGATCTGAACGCGGCATTTCGCGTGCCCGGAATTCTCGTGGACAGGGCCTCCTGCGAACTGCCGCCGAACTGCGAACCAACGCTCGTCGGCGCGACAGAGGAGGCGGTCGCACAGCTGAATGAATTCCGCGCGCGCGAAGGCTGCGAAATCGCCACGCTGCTGCGCCGGCACAACGCGACAATCGAGGCCGCGGCCGTGAAGATCGAGCAGATACGCAGCCAGGCGCTGGAGGCGTTTCACGCACGGCTGCAGGAACGGCTGCGGGAGTTGTTGGCTAACACCACGCTCGATCCGCAGCGGCTGGCGCAGGAGGCGGCGATTCTCGCCGACCGCAGCGACATCGGAGAAGAGACGGCTCGGCTCAGGATTCACTCGCGCCAGCTCGAGCAGATTCTCGCGAGCGGCGGGGAGGTCGGCAAGAAGCTCGATTTTCTGCTTCAGGAGATGAATCGGGAGGCAAACACGATCCTCTCGAAAACTGCAGGCACAGGCGAATCGGGCCGGGCCATTACGGATCTGGCGCTGGCGGCGAAGTCCGAGATCGAAAAGATCCGGGAACAGTCGCTCAACCTCGAGTGACGCCCGCGGTTTTCATCATCTCGGCCCCATCAGGCTCCGGCAAGTCCACTCTCGTCAGCCGTTTACTGGAACGCGACGGGCGGCTCTTGTTTTCCGTATCTTACACGACACGTGAACCCCGGGGGGCAGAGGTCGAGGGCGAGAATTATCACTACATCGGCCGCGAGGAGTTTGAGCGGCACATAGCCGATGGCGACTTCCTCGAGTACGCCGACGTGTTCGGCCATTATTATGGAACGCACCGTTCCGTTTTGGACCGGGCTCGCGCAGAAGGCCGTGACCTGATTCTGGACATTGACGTGCAGGGTGCGCGACAATTAAGAAGATCGATTCCGGACGCGGTCACCATCTTTATCCTCGCGCCTTCGCGCGAAATCCTGGAACAGAGGTTAAGGATGCGGTCGGAAGACGAGGCATCCGTGATCGAACGGCGCCTGCGCAAGGCCGCCGACGAGATCAGGAACTTCGAAATGTATGACTACGTCCTGGTGAACGACGACCTCGACCGCTGTACGGATACGCTCGTCTCGATTGTGAAGGCCGAGCGTGTGCGGCGGGCGCGGGTCGCCGATCAGGTCCGGACGATCCTTGAAACTTTCGAACTTCCGGCGAGGAGCTGACGCCATGGTTGACAAGATAGTTCGCAATTCCTTCAACACGATTCCGGACGATCCGGAATCGAGCACCTACCGATTCATCATCGTCGCCGCCAAGCGGGCGCGGCAGTTGCAGAACGGCGCGCGGTCGTTTCTGCCCAGCACGTCGCGAAAGCCCACCGTCGCCTCCATGGAGGAGGTACGGCGCGGACTCGTAAAGTACACCGACATCGCGCGCGATGGCGAAGCGGTGGCGCTCGAAGAACAGCCCGCAGAGGAGTAAGCTGAGGCTCGGGCGTCGTGCGAGTCGTGCTCGGCATCGGTGGCGGGATCGCCGCATACAAGGCGGCCGAACTCGCGCGCGCGCTGGCTGAGCGCGGCGCCGCCGTCGAGGTCGTGATGACGGCTGCCGCACAGCAGTTCGTGCAGCCGCTCACCTTCGCCGCACTGACCGGGCGGCGTGTCATCACGGGACTGTTCGGATCGGCATCTCCGGATGAGGTCCTGGCAAGCTCGATCGAGCACATTCGCGTGGCCCAGGAAAACAATGTGCTCGTGGTGGCGCCCGCGACGGCCGATCTGGTGGCAAAATTCGCGAACGGGATTGCCGACGATTTCCTGTCGACTCTGTATCTGGCTTTCGCCGGCCCGGTCGTGCTCGCGCCGGCGATGAACACGAACATGTGGTCTCACGCGGCGACACGCCGGAATATGGCGGAGTTGCGGGCGCGTGGACACATGATTGTGGAACCTGAAGAAGGACCGCTCGCCTGCGGCATGATCGGTCCAGGGCGGCTTGCCGATCCGCTGCGCATCGCCGACACCGTCCTGTCGGCGGGGACGCGGGTGAAGGACCTCGAAGGCGAGCACGTGCTCGTGACGGCCGGCCCGACACAGGAGCCGCTCGATCCCGTCCGCTTCATTTCGAACCGCTCGAGCGGCAAGATGGGCTACGCCGTTGGCGAGGCCGCCGCTGCTCGAGGGGCCGTGGTGACGCTGGTATCGGGTCCCGTCAGTCTCTCCGAGCCCGCCGGTGTGAATGTCGTACGAGTACGGACGGCCAATGAAATGCGTATCGCCGTCATGGATCATCTGCCGGACGCCACCATCATCGTCAAGTCAGCCGCAGTTGCCGATTATTATGTCGCCGAGGTGCCGAAGCAGAAGGTAAAGAAGACGGCGATGCGGTTCTCACTCGCGCTGGACCCGACCCCTGACATTCTCGCGGAACTCGGACAAAAGAAAGGCGACCGGCTCCTGATCGGTTTTGCTGCCGAAACGGAGCGGCTGATCGAAGAGGGCCGGCGCAAGCTGCAGTCAAAAAACTGCGACATGATAGTTGCGAACCTGGTCAGTGCTGAAGGCGTGGGTTTCGAGTCGGATCAGAACGAAGTCGTGCTCATTTTGTGCACCGGCGAGAGCGTCGCCCTTCCACGAGCGCCAAAATCCGTCATTGCCGGACAGATTCTCGATCACGCCCTCCGGCTCCGGCTCGCGCTGCACGCTGCCGCCCGATGACCCAGGAGCAGCTTCGGATATATCTGGAGTTTTACCGTGATCTCGGGGTGAAGTCCCTTTACCGGCTGCAAGGTGACGAGGCCGGCTCTGAAATCTCCGCACTGAGCTACGAGCGTCCTGAAGGGATGCCACGCGGCGAGGCGCTGCCGGAGACGGCGGTCGCGCTGACCCCGCTCGGGCCTGCCGGCGATACTCTCGCGCGCATCATCGAAGACATGGGCGACTGCCGCCGTTGCCGGCTGCATGAGGCGCGGCGCACGATCGTGTTCGGATCGGGAAACGAGATGGCAAAGCTCGTATTCGTCGGCGAAGGTCCGGGGGCTGACGAGGACGAGCAGGGTCTTCCCTTTGTCGGGCGGGCCGGCCAGATGCTGACGCAGATGATCGAGAACACCGCGGCGAGAGACGGTATCCCGATTCGCCGCCCTGATGTGTACATCTGCAACGTCGTGAAGTGCCGACCGCCGGAGAATCGCACGCCGCTGCCCGACGAGATGGAAATCTGCGGCCACTTCCTGTTTCGGCAACTCGAGGTGCTGAAGCCGAAGGCGATTTGCGCGCTGGGCGCTACCGCCGCGCGCGCGCTGCTCGGGACGAAGGAGGGTGTAACCCGTCTCCGAGGAAAGTGGCACAAGTGGCGGGATGTCCCGGTGATGGTCACGTACCACCCGTCTTATCTGTTGCGGCCCTACAACCAGAACGCGAAGCGCGAGGCATGGGAGGACCTCAGGAAGGTCCTGCACTATGTCTACGACTGAGCGGCGAGCGCGCCGTCCAGGCCTTTTCATCACCTTCGAAGGCGGCGACGGTGCGGGCAAGAGCACGCAGATGCGTCTGCTTGCGCAGCGGCTGCGGGCGACCGGCCGCGAAGTGGTCGAAACCGTGGAACCCGGCGGGACGGAAATTGGCAATCAGATCCGGCGTGTCCTGCTCGACCGGCGCAACCGTGGCATGTCTGCGATGACCGAGATGTTGCTGTACTTCGCGGCGCGCGCCCAGAACCTCGAGGAGGTCATCATTCCGGCGCTCGAGCGCGACGCGGTCGTGCTCTCGGACCGCTACACCGATTCCACGCTCGCCTACCAGTCCGGCGGCCGCAGCCTGGGCGATGATCTGGTGCTCGGACTGCATGAGATCGCATGCCGCGGAATGTGGCCGGACCTGACGATTTGCATCGATGTAGACAGTTCCGTGGGTCTCGCGCGCAGGCATGCAGCCGGCGAGGTCAACCGTCTCGACGAAGAAGCCGCCGAGTTCCACAGCAGAGTTCGTGAGGCGTACCTGGACCTTGCGCGCCAGGATCCCGAGCGTGTGAAGGTGGTCGACGGCGCCGCCGAGCCTGAGATAGTCTCGGAGCAGGTCTGGAGCGTGGTGAAACCTCATGTTTGAGGACTTCTTCGGCAACCAGCAGGTTGTGGAAACGCTGGAACACGCGCTGGAAACGGGCCGCGTTCCGCAGACGATCCTGCTCGCCGGACCTGAAGGAGTCG
>DASSSG010000107.1:0-5880 GCA_035708545.1 Bryobacteraceae bacterium
GACTTGTCGGGCTTCTCGCGCCAGAAATCCTCGCCGTTGATGTCGCCGTGGCCCCACCAGAAGCCGCGATGCCAGGGATGATCCTGCTGTTCGCCGTGACGGGGTTCGACGGGCCAGCCGCGCGAGATCACGGCGCCGGAGACCGTTCGAATCGGATACAGGAACGGCTTGTCCCATTTCGGGTCGTAGTGAAAGGCGGTGAGCGGCTTGCCCTCCAGGCTGACCTCTATCCGGCCAAGCCGGTGCTCGAAAGCTACACCCGCCGCGGCAGCCGAAATGAAAGCCGCATAACCGATTAGAACAGCAGAAAACGTCAGAATCCGCATCTGTCGGATTTTACACCTTCGCGACCGGTTTGCGCTTGCATTGGGGACAGAATCGCACTACGCTTTCGGAATGCGACCACCAGGGCTTCTCCGTATCTCCCTCGCTTTGGCACTGCTCCCGGCCGCGTGCTGGGGTCAGGTCGTAACCGCAACACTGTACGGCACCGTTCTCGACCCGAACGGTGGCGGCATTCCCAACGCGCGCGTGACCGCGACGAACGTCGACCGTGGAACTGCTATCGTTCGCGAAACCGACGGATCGGGACAGGTCACGCTGACGTCGCTTCCCGTCGGCAACTACGTGATCAGCGTCGAAGCGCCTGGCTTCAAGTCACTGCGACAGTCGGGGATCGCACTGTCCGCGGGTGAAGACCTGCGGGTAGACTTCAAGCTCGAGCTGGGACAGGTCGCCGAGAGAATCGAGGTGACAGCCGAGGCGCCGCTGATCAACACCGCGAACGCCGAGCAACGGACTACGCTCGAAACGCTCCGGGTGCGGGAGCTGCCAACGTTCCGCCGCGACTGGACGAACCTGCTCAATCTGTCGACGGGCGTGCAGGTGACCGGCGGCGCCGTTCGCCTGAACGGCCTCGCTCCCGCTTCGTTCCGCCTCACCGTCGACGGAACCGACGCGACTCAGGACAACGAATTGCCGTCGTTCGCGATGTCCGGCAATTTCAACTTCATCAAAGGCGTGGCTACAGAGGCGATTGCCGAGGTGAACCTCGCCAAAGGCATTGCGTCGGCCGAGATCGCCAACACGATGTCGGGCAACGTGAACATCATCACCAGGAGCGGCACGAATGCGTTTCACGGCAGCCTCTTCTGGCTAAACAACACCGAGAACTTCAATGCGCGTCTGCAGTTCCTCCGGAACAAGCCGAATCTCGTCTATAACCAGTACGGCGGATCGTTTGGCGGGCCGTTCGTAAAGAACCGTCTGTTCTTCTTCGGCGCGTACGAAGGGTACCGCCAGCGCGGTTTTCAGGCGCTGAACGAGCAGGTGCCTACGCGCGAGTTCCGCGAGATGGTGAGCGCCCGCACGAGCATTTACGACAAAACGCTTTCTGTGTTTCCGCTGCCGAACCAGCCCTACGCGGTGGGGGTGAGAACAGGCGCGTGGATCGGCTCGGGCACCGAGCAGGGCAAAGACGACCACGCGGTGGTGCGGGTCGATTACAACGTCACGGGATCGAACATTCTGTCCGCCCGCTACACGCGCGCGCGGCCGTTCCGTCTGATGCCGCGCGTCGTGACGGCGAACAATCGCACGTGGGAAGGGAAGGTCGAACAGGGAACCCTCAATTTCACGCACGCGCGGCCGGCGTGGACCTTCGAGACGCGTTTCGGCTACAACTACAATCACGTTCCGCGAATCGACAACTTCTTCGGGCTGTACGACGGCGACCGGCAATACAACGGCATCACGGGGCTCGGCTTTGGCGTGGACGCGGAGCGGCTCGAGCGCGAAGGCTACACCTGGTCGATCGAGCAGACGGTCAGCAGGACTATCGGCCGGCATGCGCTGAAATTCGGCGGCATCTACATGGAGCCGCACGTCCGTCGCGATAACGAGGAGGCGCCCCGCCTGACGTACAGCACCGTGCAGGATCTCTACGACAACATCCCGAACGCCGGGCGCGTGACAGTCGGCGTTTCGCTGTACGACATGAAGACGGTCACCCTCGGGTTCTTCGTCCAGGACGATTTCCGGGCCAGCCAGCGGCTCGTAGTGAATATGGGCATTCGCTACGACTACTTCAGCCCGCCGCGCGAGCGCGACAACCGCCTCTTCAATCGCGAGCAGCCGTTCGGGACCGGCCCGTACCGGCCAGGCGATGATGTCTGGAACCGCGACCTGAACAACTTCTCGCCTCGCCTGGGGTTTGCGTGGACCCTCACGAACTCCGGCAGGACGGTGCTGCGCGGAGGCGCCGGCATGTTCCACAGCCCGATTCCCATGTATGCCGGCGGTGTCGATCTGGTGCGCAACGCGATCGACGAGCCGTTCCGTGTGAATTACAACCGCGCCGAAGTGCTGGCGGTCGGCAATGTGTTTCGCTGGCCGGTTTCGAATGACGCCGTGCGCGCGTTCGTCAAGGGCCGGCCGACGCTGATCGGCGATACCGCAGTCAATACGAACAACCCGTATCCCTTCAGCTATCAATGGCACCTGGGAGTGCAGCACGAGCTGCCGGGCGCCGTCGTGCTCGAGACTGGATACGTCGGCACGCGCGGCGTAAACATGCAAATGGTGCGCTTCTGGAACCAGGTCGACCGTATCACCGGCATCCGGCCGTATGCGGGCTTCACTGAATTCCGGTACCGAGACGCAGGCGAGAGCAGCGCGTTTCACTCATGGCAGAACTCGGTGCGCAAGCGCTTCTCCATGGGCCTCGCGCTTGGTGCGAATTATACATACGCGAGTGCGTACTCTTACACAGGAGAGGCCGATCTGGCACTGCCGAACTCGGTGCAGGACATCTACAATGTTCGGGCCGACAAGGGGCCGCCCAACGACTTCGTCCGCCACAGTTTTGTGAGCGACTTCGTGTATGAGCTGCCGTTCGCGCGCGCCGCCGGTGTTTCGTCGATCGGGATGCGGAACCTGCTCGCCGGCTGGCAGATCGCCGGCATCTTCACGGCACGATCGGGCAGTCCGATCAACGTGCTTCAGGAGAGCGCGTTCGAGGGCAGCCGCGCAGACTACATTGGCGGGGAGCCAAAGCTCGAAGATTACCGGCGGACGCTGCGCTATCTGGACAGGTCACGGTTTGCACTTGTGCCAATCGGACAAACGAGCGGTGTGCCAGTTCGTCCCGGCAATGTCGGTCGCAACGCGCTGTTCAACATCGGCTGGTGGAACCTCGACGCGAGCCTCGCAAAGCGCTTCTTCGTGACCGAACGCGTGAACGCAAAGCTCGAAGCGCAGATGCTGAATGCCTTCAATCACACGAATCTGAGCGGCATCGAAGCGCGTGCGAGCAGAGCCAACTTTGGACAGTTCACGTCAACGCGCGGCGCGCGCGTGGTGCAGTTCAATCTGCGGCTGGACTTTTGACGAGCACCGCCGACGAACGGGAGACAGTCGGGCTGATCGGGGCCGGCCTGCTGGGGACGGCCCTCGCGACCCGGCTTGCGGCTGCGGGTTTCGCGATCACCGGCTACGATCCCGACCCAGGTGCGCGGGTTCGACTCGAAGCGCTCGGCGGGGCGATGGCAGAGTCGCCGGAACACGTCGCCCAGCGGTGCCGGCGAATGCTGTTTTCGCTGCCCGGTCCGCCGCAGGTCGTCGGGACCGCGGAACGTATCGAGGCTCATCTGAGACCGGGCGTGATCATACTGGACACCACGACGGGCGATCCGGAGGTCGTCGAAGCTACTGCGGCCCGCCTCACCGCGCGCGGCGTGTCCTATCTTGATTGCGAGATCGGCGGCTCGAGCCGGCAGACGGCCGCAGGCGAAGCGATCGTGATCTGCGGCGGCGAAGACGGCGCATTCAGCCGCTGCGGCGATTTGCTAAGTGCGATCAGCAGTCGCGTGTTCCATACCGGGCCCGCCGGCACCGGGACCCGGATGAAGCTCGCGCTCAACATCGCCATCGGGCTTCATCGCGCGGTGCTCGCCGAGAGCCTGGAATTTGCGGCGGCGAATGGCATCGCGCGCGAACGGGCGCTTGAGATACTCAAGTCCGGCCCCGCGTACTCTAAGGCTATGGACGTGAAAGGCGGCAAGATGCTCGCGCGGGATTTCACGCCAGAGGCCCGGCTGGCGCAGCACCTCAAGGATGTTCGGCTGATTCTCAAAACCGGCGAAGCCACTGGTGCGCGCCTGCCGCTTTCACGAGTACACGAGGCGCTGTTGAGCGAAGCTGCCGAGCTGGGTTACGGTACAGAAGACAATTCGGCGATCATCAAGGTATTCGCCCGGAGCACGCATGAATAGAACGCTCGACCTGGTCGTCGTTGTCGCGTATCTGGGGCTGATGGTGGGCATCGGCCTCTGGTTCGCGCGGCGGCAGAAGACTACCGAGACCTACTTCAAACGCACCGTGCCGTTCTGGGCGATGGGCATGTCGATGCTCGCGACGATGATCTCCAGCGTGACGTTCGTCGCGTATCCGGGCTCATCGTTTGCAAAGGACTGGTCGCTGCTGGTGCCGGGCTTCATGCTGCTTGCGGTGCTGCCGTTCGTTGGGCGGGTGATCATTCCGTTCTACCGCGAAGAGGTCGGCATGAGCGCTTACGAGTACTTCCAGAAGCGCTTCGGTCGGCCCGCGCGCATGTACGCGTCGATTGCGTTTTCACTCGCGCACTTCAGCAAGATGGGTTTCGTGCTGTACCTGATGGCGCTGACCATCGCCAGCATGACCGGCTGGGATATTGTCACTGTGATCGTCGGGGTGGCGCTCGTAATGGTGTTCTATACCGTCATCGGCGGCATCGAAGCGGTCGTCTGGTCGGATGTCGTGCAGGGTATCGTGATGTGGATCGGCATCGCGATCTCGCTTGGGTTCCTGCTGTTCCTGCCGCCCGGCGGGCCGGGCGCAGTATTCGATATCGCGGCGCGCAACGGCAAGTTCAGCTTCGGCAGCCACGACTGGGACTTCACGCGAGCGACCATTCCCGTAGCGATCCTGTACGGTCTCTTCTGGTACGGCCAGCGCTATGTCGCCGATCAGACGATGGTGCAGCGGTATCTGCTCGCGAAGTCGGACAAGGCCGCGTTTCGAGGCGTGGCAATGGGTGCGTTCATGTGCGTCCCTGTCTGGGCGCTGTTCATGCTCATCGGGACTTGTGTCTGGTCGTTCTTCCAGCTCACGGGCGAGCTGGTGCCGGCGAGTATTACGAAGGCTGACCAGATGTTTCCCTGGTTTCTCAGCGCCCACCTGCCGCCGGGAGTTCTCGGACTTCTGCTCGCCTCGCTCACGGGCGCGGCCATGACGATGCTTGCGAGTGACCTGAACAGCCTTGCGATGGTGCTGGTCGAAGACTTCTATCGCGCGGCTCGTCCGCGTTCCACAGATAAGGAGCGGCTGCGTGCGGCGCGGGTGATCGTTGTGGTGGTGGGGTTGTTAAACGTGCTTACGGCCCTTCTGCTCGTACAGACGAGGGGCAGCGCGCTCGCAATGTGGTTTGCTGTCTCGGCCATCGCCTCAGGCGGCCTCGCGGGGCTGTTTTTTCTCGCGTTCCTCACGCCGCGCGCTAGCCGCGCGGGCGTCTGGGCGGGGATCGCCTGCAGCACGGCATTCACAGTCTGGGCGGTGCTGACAAAGGGAGCGAGACCGCTGATCGATATGGCGCCGTTCAACTACCGTGGCGACGATCTGACGATCGGCGCTGTGGGTAACATCGTGCTATTCACGGTGGGCCTGTTCACGAGCCTTCTGGTCGCGCCGGCCAAAGATGCTGAGCGAACAGGCACGATTTGGCACTGGCGCGAGCTGCGCCACGCGCGGCGCCAGGCGGTCGGTACGGAGGTGGCAAGATGAGGCGGCGGGATTTCCTGACGGCCGCTGCGGTCGGCGCGTTGCGAGGCTGGGCCGCTGAGACGC
>DASSSG010000108.1:0-7326 GCA_035708545.1 Bryobacteraceae bacterium
GACCGCGTCCATCAGGTCGCGTCCTCGCAACGCCATGCTCTGCAGGTCGCTTTGCGTGAGAGTGCCCGCGCGTTCGGACGAGCCGAGCTGCACCGGAACCGCTTCCGCCGTCACCGTAATCGATTCAGACGTGCTGCCGACCTGCAGCGCGATATTCCCGAGAGACCGCTGATCTCCGGAACTCACCGCAATGCCCGTCTGCGAGTACTGCTTGAAACCGCGAGCGGCGACGGTGAGCGAGTATTCTCCCGGCGTGAGATCCGGAACGGAAAAGAATCCGGTCGCGTTCGAGCTGGTAACCCGAACGAATCCGGTCTGCTCGTTGCGCACCTCGATCTGACAGCCGGCAAACGCACTCCCGAGCGCGTCCGTGACGGTTCCGGACAGCGCTCCCGAGATGTTCTGGGCCGGCAGTGAAACCGCGGCGGCGGCCCAGAGAATCACCACGCGAGCCGGTTGTTTCATGGCGTGAGAGCCGGGCGCCCGACCCGGAGATCATAGCGCAAACCGGGCGCGTCGAGTTGCGGCCGCCGGCGCCCTACTTCACGATGTTGCCGTCAGCATCGATAAGGTGCACCTCCGCGACGTCCAGCTCCCGAATGCCCTTCTCGATCTTCTCGCGGTCGCCAACCACCACCCACACGAGCTTGTCGGGCTGCAGCAGCCGCTCGGCGGCCGTCGCCATGTCCCGCGTCGTGAGCGCTCGCACCTTCGCCGCATACGTGTCGTAGTAATCCTCAGGCAGGTTGTACTGCACGAGATCGAGGATCCTGTTCAGTACGGCGGCGTTCGTCTCGCGAGACCCGGGCAGACGCAGCACACGATTGTCCTGGGCCATGGCGAGTTCCTCGGCAGTGACTGCTCGCGTCTTCAGCACCTCGCGCAGCTCCTTATTCATCTCGACCAGCGATTCCCTGGTTTTGTCCGTCTGCACGGGCGCAAGGGCGAGGAACGGCCGCTGCCCTCGTCCGGGATAGAGCAGTGACGTCGCCCCGTATGACCAGTGTTTGTCCTCGCGCAGGTTCATGTTGATGCGTGAAATGAAGGCGCCGCCGAGAATCGTATTGAAGGTCTCGAAAGAGATCTCGTCCGGGTTCGCGCGCGGAGGCGCGATATGGGCGGCAAAGATCATGGACTGGATCGCCCCCGGCCGGTCCATCAGGTACAGAACGGGTTTGTCCCGATGCGCCACGCGGGTGATGTCCTTCTTCGGAAATCCCCCTCGGCTCCACGTCTGAAATGCCTTCTCGAGCTTTGGTCTGATCTCCGCCATCGTCGTGTCTCCGACGACAACGATCGTGCTGTTGTTCGGCTTGAACCAGGTTTCATGAAACTTCTTAAGTGCGTCGCGAGTAATCGAAGCGACCGACTTGTCCGTGCCTGATCCCGTCAGCGGATTCCCGTACGGGTGCTGTTTGCCGTAGATGAACGCGGGCATCAGGCGCAGGCCCATACTCAACGGCTCCACCTTCTCCTGCTGGATAGCCGCGAGTTGCAGTTTCTGCTCCCGCGCGAAGTCCGCCGGCGGGAATGCCGGGTTGAGGATGACGTCGGCGAAGATCTCGAGCGACGCATCGAGATTCGGCTTCAGCGCCGAGAGCGTCACCTGCGAGGTGTCCAGGTTTGCGCTCGTACCGAGTCGCGCGCCCAGACTTTCGAGCTGCTCGCTGATCTGCAGCGAAGTTCTCGTTTTCGTGCCTTCGTCGAGCACCGCCATCGCGAGCTTCGCCGTCCCCGGCGTGGCGAACTGGTCTGCCGCATAACCCGCGTCCACCGCGAGTGCGATATTCACGAGTGGCGTCGCGTGCCTTTCCGCGACGATAATCTTCAGGCCGTTCGCCAGTGTCGCCCGTTCGAGCTTCGGAAACTCCGCGTCCGACACCGGTCCCGGCTCGGGGACTTTGCTTCTGTCGACGCCTGATGTCGCCGCGGGCGCCTTCAGCTCGCCGAATGGATACACGGCGACGTTCAGGTCGCCAGCCGCAAGCCATGCATTCGCTGCCCGCTTCAGGTCCGCGACCGTGGCGCTCTGCGCGGCGGCGATGCTCGCCTTGTACGCGTCCGGGTTTCCCGTGAACACCTCCGCCCGCGCCAGCAGGTCGGACTTGCCGCCGAATCCGCCAATACGCTCGACTCCGCGCACGAGGCCGGCAATGTACTGCGTCTGTGCCCGCTTCAGCTCCTCCGCGGTCGGCCCGTTTGCGACCAGATTGCGCACCTCCTCATCGATCGCCTTCTCGACCGCCGCAAGATCGCCGCCAGGCTTCGCCGTTGCTTCGATGTAGAACACGCCCGCGATCTCCATCGGGTCGAGGAATACGCTCGCGTCTGTCGCGATCTGGTCGGTGTACACGAGCCGCTTGTACAGTCGCGATGTCTTGCCGCCGCCCAGGATGTTGCCGAGCAGCCGCAGATGTTCCGTTTCCGCGCGGTAGTCGGGCGGGATGTTCCAAAGCCGATAAAGACGCGCCTGCGGAACCCGATCCTCGAGGACCACGCGGCGGCTGTCGTTCCGCTTCGCAATCCATTCACGATGCCGCGGCAGCGGCGGTCCCGGCGGAATGTGGCCGAAGTATTTTTCGACCTTTGCCTTCGCCGTTTGCGCGTCGATATCACCGGCGAGCACGATAGTCGCGTTCGAGGGACCGTAGTAGCGCTTGAACCAGTCCTGAACGTCCTTCAGCGTCGCGGCACTGAGATCTTCCATGTAGCCGATCACCGGCCACGAATACGGATGATTGGCGGGAAACGAGTTCTCGACCATGAGGTTGTAGGCAAGCCCGTACGGCTCGTTCTCGCCCTGCCGCTTCTCGTTCTGCACGACCCCGCGTTGCTCGTCCAGACGCGCCTGATCGACGACACCGAGCAGGTGCCCCATGCGATCGGACTCCATCCAGAGGACCGTGTCCAGCGCCGCGGTTGGCACGTTCTGGAAGTAGTTCGTTCGGTCCTCGCTGGTGGTGCCGTTCAGGTCGGTCGCCCCCAGCTTCTCGAGCACCTTGAAATAGTCGGAATTGAAGTGTTCGCTGCCGTTGAACATCAGGTGCTCGAACAGATGCGCGAAGCCGGTGCGCCCCCTGAGTTCATTCTTTGAACCCACGTGGTACCAGACGTTGACGGCGACTATCGGCGCCTTTCGGTCCTCGTGAACGATCACTGTCAGACCGTTCGCAAGCACGAACTTCTGATACGGGATCTCGATCCTGATGTTCTGCGCTGTGGCTGCGGCGACGAGCGCGGTTGATGCGATCAGCCGGGCGGCGGCTGCGAAATGATGGTGCATGACTTCTCCGGTGGTCATAACAGCATCGCACATCTCGTTCCGGCGGCCGCTGCCGCCCGTTGCCGCGGCTGATATATCATGACGCGGTAAGCGATATGAACATCCGCAAGCTCTCCGCACTCGCGTTTCTGTTTGGCGCCTGCCTGCTCCCCGGCAGGGAACCGAACGGAAAAGAAAAGCACCTGCTGTACGTTGCCAGCCCGGGAATCCGCAATTACGAGGAATACGGCGGCGTGGGCATCCTGGTTTATGACATCGACGACGGCTATCGTTTTGTGAAACGCATTCCGACCTGGGAGGTCCCGGCCGGGCAGAAACCGGAGAACGTCAAGGGAATCGCCGCGAGCGCCAGGACGGGCCGGGTTTACGTCACCACCATCAACCGGATGCTGGCCCTCGACGCCGTGACCGGCAGGAAGCTGTGGGACAAGACGTATGAGGGTGGCTGCGATCGCATGGCTATCTCACCCGATGGCAAGCTCCTCTACGTGCCCCAGTTCGAAGGCCCGCGCTGGCACGTGGTCAACGCCCGCAACGGTGACGTCATCGCGACGCTTGAGCCGAAATCGGGCTCGCATAACACTGTCTATTCGCTCGACGGCACTCGAGTGTATATGGCCGGCCTCAAGTCGCCGGTCCTGTCCATCGCCGATACGAAAACGCACAAAATCGCGGGCACCGTCGGCCCGTTCGGCAATGTGATCCGTCCGTTCACCGTCAACGGGAGCAACACGCTCGTGTTCGTCAACGTGAACGGGCTGCTTGGCTTCGAGGTCGGCGACATCCGCACCGGCCGGAAACGGCATCGCGTCGAAGTGGAGGGCTACAAGCCCGGGCCCGTGAAACGGCACGGCTGCCCGAGCCACGGCATCGCACTCACCCAGGATGAAAAGGAACTCTGGCTGGTCGACGGCGCTAATGACGCATTGCATGTCTTCGATGCGACCGTAATGCCGCCGAAACAGGCCACCACGATCAAACTCCGCGACTTCCCCGGCTGGATCAGTTTCAGCATGGACGGAAAGCACGCCTACTCATCGACGGGAGAGATTATTGATACCGCCACGAAGAAGGTTGTGGCCACCCTGCAGGACGAAACCGGCCGTCAGGTGCAGAGCGAGAAGATGCTTGATCTGGTGATCGCGGGCGGGAAAGTGGTTCGCGCCGGAAACCAGTTCGGCGTCGGCATGAAGCGGAAGTGAAGCAGCTCTCGCTCGCTTTGATCGCATGCGCGAGCATTGCTTTGGCGCGCAGACCGGAAGATGAGGCCGCGCGATTCTTCGATTCACGCGTCGCGCCGATTCTCTCCAGACGCTGCCTTGCCTGCCACAACGAGGAGCTGAAAGACGGGGGCGTGTCCTTTCTGGATCGCGACAGCCTGATCAGGGGCGGCAGGCGCGGGCCGGCAATTGTCCCCGGCGATCCCGAACGCAGCGTCCTCATACAGACGATTCGCCACAACGGCGACGTGAAAATGCCACCCGGCCCGAAGCTCTCCGCTCGCGACATCGCCACCCTCACCGACTGGGTCCGCCGTGGCGCTCCGTGGGGCACAAAGCTGCGCCGCTGATTTGCAGGCCCGCTCGCCTCTGGCGCGGCCAGCGGCTCGCGTTCTGATCGCGGCGACAGCCGCCGACTCCACCAACCGCGAGGCGCGATCAGCGATTGAAATCGTTACTGGTTTGCTTTTCGTCGCCGCGCTTTTGTACGGCAATCACCGGACGAACAAAGATATCTGAACCCGGAGTCTCACGTGCGGGATGGCCGACTGCGTCGAGCGGAGCAATATCAGCCGTGAAATTGCGGTCACCATCCGCCTCCTGCAGCGCCTGAAGCGCGAGCGCAGTCCGTTCCACTGTGAACCCGGGAAAATCGATACCTTCTTCCTCCTGAGCCACAAGCTCGCCAGATTGAGGGTCGAATATCAGAAGCACGTTCAAAAGCACGGGTGCCTCGCAAGCGGCCGCGCCGCATCCGGCACCGCGGCGACCTTGCTGTGAATCGACAACCATGAGTGATCAGCGGCGTTGTCCGTGGGCCCGGGGCGAAGAGTACATCCGCTATCACGACGAAGAGTGGGGCGTTCCCGTGCATGACGACCGCCGGCTTTTCGAGATGCTGATCCTTGAAGGCGCGCAGGCCGGCCTCAGCTGGTCGACGATTCTGCACAAGCGGCAGAATTATCGCAGGGCGTTCGAGGGATTCGACCCGGAGCGCGTGGCTCGTTACAACGCGAGCAAAATCACGGCATTGCTGAACGATACCGGCCTCGTGCGAAACAGATTGAAACTGGACGCGGCGGTTGCGAACGCGAAAGCATGTTTGAAGGTGCGAGAGGAGTTCGGCTCGTTTGACGCCTGCATCTGGCAATTCGTCGGGGGGCGCCAGCGGCGGAACGCGTTTCGTTCGATGAAGGAGGTACCGGCGAAGACCTCAGAGTCCGACGCTATGAGTGCGGACCTGCGCCGTCGCGGCTTCAGGTTCGTGGGCTCGACCATCTGCTATGCATTCATGCAGGCAGTCGGCATGGTCAACGACCACCTTGTCGACTGCCCGCGCTGGCGGGAGATCGACCAAACGGCAGGGAAGCGATAACCCACACGGCGGGCCGGCGCCGGGCACGGCAACCGCGAACGGCCAGGATCAGCTGCTCTTGCCTTAGCCCTGCTCGCCGATCACCTTGCCCTCGGACACCAGCGCGGTCTTCCTCCCGACCCGGGTATCGGCTGCCGTCTTCGGCTCCATGACTACCATCTGCACGTCTCCACGAGCGGTACGCCGCGCGGCGCGCGCCGGCGCATCTCCGAAGTACTTCTTGTGGAGTGCATCCAGTTCCGGCGCAGTCGCGTCGGGAGCGGCCGCCGGCGGCGCATCATACGCGCGCATCACCTCGCGGGGAACGGCTCTCCAGTTCGGCTTGGCTGCTTCCGCCACCTGCTCCGCCGTCGCGTCCTTGCCGGAGACGTTCTTTTCCGCAGTTCGTTTCTTTCCTGCAGGCATCGTATTTCCTACCAACCCAGCCCCAGACAGGTAAACTGCCTGAGGATTTTGAATTCGATCGCTTGTCCCGTAGCAGTTGTCTGCCCGTGCGGGAGGCCATTGATGTACGCCAGCTTCGCCGCGAACAGCGCGCGCGCCGGCGATTCACCCTGAGTATAGCTTTGCCAGAACGCGGCGTGCATGGGTCCGCCGAAATAGTCGTAGGGCGCCACGGTTGGAGAATAATGCGTGCCCGTGCAGCCGACGAACGCGCGAGCGCCCGCGTGCAAATAGCTCAGGCTCAGAGCCGAGCCCGACGTACGGATGCCGAGCGGCTCACCCGGCCTGTATTGCGAAGCCAGTTTATTCACTGTAAGCGCGCCCCAGCAGCAACCCGTGAACACGGTGCCGGCGAATTCGCGCGGCAGGTTCGTGATGTTCATGGCCTCGACAACGCCGCCCCCATCCTCGCCCCAGAAGCGCGTCGCATCCACATCCGAGCCATGCAGCATGATGTACACGAAAGCGCCCCTCGCGTTGCCGGCGCCGACGCTCCTCGGAACCGCCGGCTGGGATACCAGCAAAGCCGCCGAGCCTGGCAGGAGACCGTACGGTCCGTTGGCGAAAGGTCTCGCGACATTGCGAATGCCGAAGCGGCCGTCGGTGTTCGCCGCGAGCCTGGCCATCAGCGCCGCGCGCACCAGCTTCGGCGATTTCGCGTCAGGGATGCGCGAGACCGGCAGCTCCGGCAGCAGATCGCCGTCGCGATCACCGTAGGCCTCATCGTTCCAGACGATGAAGTTGTCGGCGTCGGACGTGGTCTGGCCAACCTGCGCTCGCAGCGATGGCGGCAGCACGTCGAGCCGCTGCGGAGGGAGTACATCGTAGCCGCCGAGGATCACTACTCCTTCATACGGCCTCGACAACTGGCTCCGTATCTCCGGGTATGGGTTGTTCGGTTGCCGGACCTCATACAGAGTCTGCCCGGCATCGCGGATCATGCGCAGAAAGCCGTCCGTCTCCAGCTGCCCAAGATTGTTCGCCAGCCGAGGCCTGTAAGTGAC
>DASSSG010000109.1:0-2624 GCA_035708545.1 Bryobacteraceae bacterium
CAAGACGACGGCCGGGGTAGTCGGAAACGCCTACGCTCTGGTGGCTGATGGCATCGAGTCGCTTTCCGACGTTTTCAGCTCGTTCGTGGTTTACGTCGGTCTTCGGGTGGCGATGCGGCCACCCGACGAAAGCCATCCCTATGGTCACGGCAAGGCCGAGCCGATTGCGGCCATCGTCGTCGGCGCCGCGCTCCTGGCGGCGAGCGTGCTGATAGCCTGGGAGGGGATCCACAACATTCGCACGCCGCATGAGACTCCCGAAGCATGGACGCTCGCGGTGCTCGCCGTGGTCATGGCAGTGAAAGAGACGTTATATCGATACGTTTCCCGCGTCGGCCGGCGGATGGAAAGCACTGCCGTATCGACCGATGCCTGGCACCACCGGAGCGATGCGATCACGTCCGCGTTCGCGTTTGTTGGAATCTCCATCGCTGTCCTGCGTGGACCCGGATGGGAGGCGGCAGACGATTGGGCGGCCCTGGGGGCCGCGGCGATCATCGCAATCAATGCACTGCGCCTGATGGCGCCCGCGGTCGCCGAGATCACTGACATGGCCCCGCGGGCCGAGATCAATAACGAGGTCCGTGAGGTAGCGCGCGGCATCGGCGGCGTCCTCGAGATCGAGAAGTGCCTTGTGCGCAAAATGGGCTTCGATTACTACGTCGACATGCACGTGATTGTGGATCCCGAAATGACCGTTCGCGAGAGCCATGAGATCGCTCATCGTGTGAAGGACGCCGTTCGCGAGGCAAACCCCCGCGTATCCGACGTGCTGGTCCATATTGAGCCGCAGGGGTGGCATTGACCGCCAATTGTGATAGGTTGCCTGCGTGACACGAAGAGAACTGCTGGCCTGCGCGGCAGCGGCAGTGCCCGCGTATGCGAAAGCGCCTCGCGGCTTCCGATCGATTTTCAACGGACGCGATCTCACCGGCTGGCACATCAGCCAGACGAACCACCACGGCACCACTCCGACGTGGAAGGTCGAGAAGGGCGTCCTGATGGGCACCCAGAACCCGCCTGGCAAAGGAGGTATTCTGCTCACGGACAAACGGTATCGAAATTTCGAGGTTTACACGGAAATCAAACCTGATTTCGGCTGCGACGGCGGCCTCTTTCTTCGTTCCAGCGAACAGGGCCAGGCTTATCAGGTCATGCTCGATTACCTGGAGCGAGGCAACGTGGGCGGTATCTACGGAGAGGGCCTGAAAGGCGTCAAAGGAGCGCCCGCCGCCGACTGGAAGAAATACTGGAAGGAGAACGACTGGAACGCCATTCGCGCGCGCATAGACGGCGATGTACCGCACATTCAGGTTTGGATGAACGGGCAGCAGATCACGGACTGGACGGACACCGACAACCATCTTCCCGATGGCGCCACCGACGGGATGATCGCCGTGCAGGTTCACCTTGGCAACCGCTGGAAAGAAGCCGGATGGCACCGCTTCCGCACGATCGCGATTCGCGAGCTGTAGCCCTCAATGAACTCGGCAACTGCTGAGAAACTGTTCGCCGCGCTTGACCGGTTTGCGATCGAGCTGCCGTCGTGGGCATTTGCGAACACCGGGACCCGATTCGGGAAGTTCATCCAGCCATCCGCTGCGACATCGCTGGCAGAGAAGCTCGCCGACGCCGGACAGGTGCACAGGCATACCGGGTGCTGCCCGAGCGTCGCCGTGCACGTGCTCTGGGACTTCTCGAACGGCGTCGCCGACGCGGAACCCGCGCGTGCCCTGGCCGAGCAACACGGCCTGCGCATCGGCGCGGTAAACCCCAACACTTTCGAGAACCAGATTTACAAGCACGGCTCGCTCGGGAATCCCGATCCGGCCGTGCGGCGCGCCGCCCTCGAACACCTGTTCGAGTCCGCGGAGATTGCGCGGCGGACGAGAAGCCGGGACATCTCGCTGTGGTTCGCTGACGGTTCAAATTATCCAGGGACGGCAAACATCCGGCGGCGGAAACGCTGGTTCGAGGAGGGGCTGCGCGAGCTGCACGCCCGCATGGATGCGGACCAACGCATGCTGGTCGAATACAAACCGTTCGAGCCCGCCTTCTACCACACCGACATCGCGGACTGGGGAATGGCGCTGCTGCTGGCGCGCGCGGCGGGAAACAACGCGCGCGTCCTCGTTGACACCGGCCACCATTATCAGGGGCAGAACATCGAGCAGATCGTGGCCTGGCTGCTGGATGAAGGCATGCTCGGCGGCTTCCACTTCAACGACCGCCGGTACGCCGACGACGATCTGACGCTGGGCTCCATCGATCCCTATCAGGTGTTCAGGATATTCGAGCAGATCGTGGCCTGGGAACGCGAGCGCGGCGAGCGCGCCGACGTCGCGTACATGATCGACCAGAGCCACAACCTGAAAAACAAGATCGAGGAGATGATCCAGACCGCCGTCGGCGCGCAGGAACTCTACGCCAAAGCCGTGCTCGTCGACCACAACGCGCTTGCCCGCGCCCAGCAACGGGCGGAGCTGATCGATGCCGAGGAGTGCCTCAAAGCAGCGTTCGCCATCGATGTCCGGCCAATGATTCGCGAGTGGCGGGAATCGAAGAGATTACCTCCGGACCCACTGCCGGCGTTCCGCAGCAGCGGCTACCTGGAACGCGCTGCC
>DASSSG010000110.1:0-12316 GCA_035708545.1 Bryobacteraceae bacterium
GGGGCAACTGCTGCGCACTTGCGGGTAGGCCTTCGGAGCCGACGGACAGATCGCCGGAGTATTCCTCTGATGGTTCGAGGTTCGTTTTCCGCGATACAGATGCTAAAATGCTGCCAAAGTGGCCGCCACAGCTCCGAGGGAGTTTTACACGCGCCAGGACGTGCGGCGCATGCTGGGCGTGACCGAGCGCCAGCTGAGGGCCTGGGAAAAGCACGGCCTCGTTTCCGTCCTCCAGAACTTCAATCTTGCCGATGTGAAATTCATTCGTACGCTGCAGAACCTCGCGAAATGCGGGGTGTCGGCGCAGACGCTTCGACTGATCGTCACGGCGATGCGCGACCGCGTGGCGGGGGTCAGCGATCCGTTAAAGGAGCTGAAGCTCATTCCGGAGGGGCGGCGCGTGCGCGTCGAGATCGGGGGCCAGCGGTTCGAGGCGATCTCCGGTCAGATGCTGTTCGATTTCGAAAGCGCCGAGCTGAAGCGCCTGCTTTCCTTTCCCACGCTAACCGGGCGCACGGAACGGAGAGTGCAGCGCGAAAACGCCGACGCGTGGTTTCAGAAGGGCCTCGAGCTCGAGCAGAAGGGCGCGCCGATCGAGGAAATCACGAAGGCATACGAAATGGCAGTAAGCCTCGATCCTGCTTCCGCCGGCGCCTGGCTGAATCTCGGAACGATTCATTTCAACGCGCGCGGGTTCGCCCAGGCTGAGCGCTATTACAGGAAGGCGCTGGAGGCCGATCCGAACTATGCGCTGGCGCACTTCAATCTCGGCAACCTGTACGACGAGCGGGGCGACTGGGGGCGCGCGCTCGATCATTACAATGCCGCGGTCCGTCTCAACGCCAGCTATGCAGACGCGCACTATAACCTGGCGCTGCTGAACCAGAACCGCGGGCGCGTGCTCGATGCGCTGCGGCACTGGCGGGCGTATCTGAAGCTCGATGCGAGCAGCCAGTGGGCCGAGATCGCGCGGCGCGAACTGGAGAAGCTGAAGAAATCCACTGTCGTGCAGGGTCGCGCGGGCGAGCAGGCCGCGGCAGCCAACGAGAAGGAATAACTCGCCCGGGAGCGAAGCCGCTCAGTTGCTGGACGCGAGTCGCACGCCGCGTTCGGTCAGGACCACGGGCAGCCCTTCGGCACGGCACAGTTCCTCGGTGAGCTTCCACTCGTCGAGTCTGGCCGGCAGCTGTTCGGCCGAATAGCGGTCCAGAACGTCGGCATCGATCTGCAGTTGGTAATGCCGGCCGTCCTTCTCGATCGCGAAGGCGGGAATATCGGAAGCGGGCATCTCCACCGGCTCGACCTGGGAGCCGGCAAACTGCTCGCCGAGATAGTTCCGGATGATCTGTAATTTCTGCCCGCGATCGTTCACATTGGATGGACGCGTCCGGCGCGAAATCAGTGCATTGTGAGCCTCCGGCGGAATGGCAGGAGGATTGCGTTACTGGCAGCCGGCGTTCAGAGGAAAGCGATGCTCATGCCCGTCGATGCCAGTCCGAAGCAGGTGATTCCCCTGGAACTCCGGGAAGCTGCAACGCCGATCCGGCGCGAAGCGTCCCGGATGCGGTGCCGGGTCATCCTCCTCGATGACGCTGCCCGCACGCGTGCCGCCGCCAAGACCAGGCGTGGACCTTACGAAACGCCTGACCCGGACAATCTCACCGCAGCCTGATCGGTCGACCCTCTGCTGTGCAGTTGTGGTTCCGCGGGGCGATTGCTCGCGATCGCCAGCCGCGGAACACTTGCGGGGCGACATCTTTGAACTCACCAGTTTGAACTCACCCTGTTGGTATCGGAATCCTCCTACACGGCCAGGATTAATCCGAGCCCCGTAACGGGGATGCACTGGCATGCCGATGTGTCTGGCGAGGAGGCGTGCACCCGACGAATGCCCCAGTGTCAGACGTGCTATTTCGGAACACTGAACTATAACGAAACGACCGTGCTCGAATTTCCGCGTGGGTTGCCGGCGTTCGAACAGGAACGCGCCTTCATAGCCATCGAGCAGCCGCACACGCGGCCTCTCATTTACCTGCAAAGTCTGGACACGCCGTCGCTGTGTTTTGTCGCCCTCCCGGTCCAGTTCATTGACCCCGAGTACCAGCTGGAGCTGAGCGACGAGGACGCGGAGACCATCGGACTGGCGGATGCAACCGCGGCCGTGATCGGGTCCAGCGTGCTGTGTCTGGCGCTGGTCAGCATTCGCGAAACCGGAGTAACCGCGAACCTGATGGCGCCGATGGTGACCTCGCTGGCGACGCGGCGCACGGTGCAGGCGATCTCGGCGAGCGGCCGCTACTCGCACCAGCACGTGCTCGAGGCCGCAGAGGCCGTACCCGCATGATGGTCATGCGCCGGCGGGCGGGCGAAAGCATCCTGATCGGTGATGACATCGAGATTCATATTGCCGAGATCGGCCGGTCGCGCGTGAAGATTGCGATCGGCGCGCCGCGCGAGGTTCCCATTGTCGCCAAGGAGTTGAAAATAACGGCACAGGAGAATGCCGCCGCGGTGATGGCAGGATCGCGGGCAGTGGCGGCCCTCGCCGGTCGCCTGCGCGCCGGCGAACATTTTTTCTCAAACTCCGCTGCGCGGCGCCGATGAGCATTCCAGAGCCGGTCACCCGGAATCGCCGGCGGCGATGACCGGGCAGGCATGAAGCCCCCGCGGCCGGCCGGAAAGGAATTCACATAATGTCATTCTCGATTCAGACAAACGTAAGTTCGCTGGCCGCGCAGGAGAACCTTCGCGTCAACGGCGAATTTCAGAACCGCACCATCGCGCGGCTGACGTCCGGCTACCGTATCAACTCCTCGGGTGATGACGCCGCCGGCCTGGCCGTGGCAAACAAATTCCGCAGCGATGTCGCCGAACTTGCGCAGGGCGTGCGCAACGCGAACGACGGCATCAGTACGCTGCAGATCATCGACGGCGGACTGAACAACATTTCCAAGATCGTGGACCGGCTGAAGACACTCGCGACGCAGTCGGCGTCCTCGACCTTCAGCGGCGATCGCACGACGCTGAACACCGAATACCAGGCGCTGCTGACGGAAATCAATCGCCAGGCGGCCAACGTCGGTTTGTCCACTGGCTCGCACGGCGGCCGGTACAACACGGATATCTCGGTTTACGTCGGTGGCGGCGGCTCCACGCAGGCGAATTCGAAGGTCACCATCAGCCTGTCGGGCTCGACCAACCGGGTAGATGCATCCGGACTCGCGCTCAGCGGCACCAGCATCGCGGGTGGCGCGGCCACCGAGATGACTGGCAACAGCAAGGACATCAGCAGCGCGACCACGCTCCTCACCGGTTCGGCAACGCAGAACTTCACCTTCAACATCTCCAAAGACGGTCAGGCGGCGTTCTCGACGACGGTGACTGTCACCGGCGATTCCGACGGCATCAGCGGGACCGACGCGGTCGCGCAGTTGAACAGCGCGCTCAATTCGTATGGAATCAGCGCATCGATCAACTCCACCAGCGGCGAGGTCCAGTTCAGCGGCGATGTTGCCTTTACCGCGACGACGACTGGCGCGGGCGGCGTCGGCGTAACCTCGAACGGCGCTTCAACCGTTGTCAACGGCTCGATGTACCGGGTGGCCGGACAGGCCGCATGGGCGGCCATGGGAACCTCGGGCGCTGACCTGACGTTCACTGTGGGCAGCCAGAGCGTCACGGTTGCGCTTGCGCAGAACGTTACGATGGCTGACGCCCTCACCCAGCTCAACGGCGCCATCCGTCCGCTGGGCGTTTATGCGGTGCTGGATGTCGACAGCAACAACATCGAATTCCAGAGTGCTGCGACCTTCACCGTGGCCCAGGCCAACGGTACGGCGACGGAAGGTATCTTCGCCGCCGACGGCACGGCTACGACCACGTCACCGTCAACGACGAGTTCGGCAACCAGCGCCGCCGAAGCCGCCATCACGGCCATCACATCCGCCGTGTCGCGCCTCGGCGCTGTCCAGGGCAAGGTAGGTACCGCGCAGAACAAGCTGCAGTACGCGATTCAGCTTGCGCAGTCGCAGATCTCGAACTTCTCGGCTGCCGATTCGCGCATCCGCGACGCCGATGTCGCTGCTGAAGCTGCGAACCTGACCAAGGCCCAGGTTCTGCAGCAGGCATCGCTGGCGGCCATGGCGCAGGCCAACAGCGCTCCGCAGGCGGTGATGGCTCTGCTCCGTGGCTAGTCTGGTGTCCCGCGCTATTCTTGACAACCGCTCCTTACGGTCGCGGCTCAGAAACGACCCTTCCGAAGGCGCGCGCGTCAGCAGGCGGTATCCGGGACGGCACACCAGCGACAGACCGCTGAAGTGAACCAGCGAGGACCGGGCCGCAGGCCCGGTCCTGTCTTCTTACGGAGGTGGCAATGAGCGACGTCATGTTCAACGGCACCAGCCGGTACTCGGCGGATTTTCAGTCGGTCATCGAGCGAGCGGTCAGCATCGCTTCGCTGCCGCTCGTGCAGATGCAGTCCACGTCCGCGCAACTGAGCGCGGAATCTGCTGCACTCACATCGCTGAGCAGCAAGGTATCCGCTCTCAACAACGCCGTCGACGCGCTCGAATCTGCTCTCGGCGGTGCCTCCTTCACCACGAGCGTGTCGAACGGGTCGCTCGTGAGCGCAGCCGTGTCCGACGGCGCGCTCGAAGGTGTTTTCGAGGTCGAGGTGACTCGGCTCGGGTCTTATGAAAACTGGCTCAGCGCCGGCAACGGTGTCACCGACCCGGCGAGCACCACGCGCAATATTGCCGCGGGTACAACTTTCCAGCTGACGGTTGGCACAGCGACATACAGTCTGCAGAACATTACCAGCCTTAACGCTCTCGTGAATGCCATTAACGATGTGGCCGGGACCGAGGTTCAGGCCTCGGCGCTCAATGTTCACAGTCTCGCCGGAGATGATTACCGGCTGAGCATTCAGGCACGCAAGCTGGGCGACAAAACGATTAGCCTCACGGCCGGCGGGCCGGATCTGCTCACAACCGAGGTTACGCCAGGAGCGACCGCGACATACAAGATCAACAAAGCAAGCGCCGAGAGCGATACCCGCGACGTCACGGTCGCGCCCGGAGTCACTGTCACTCTGCTCGCGCAAAGCGACCCTGGCGAGACCGCTTCGATCACCGTGAGCCGTTCGTCATCCGCCATCCTCGGTGCATTGAATACGCTTGCGAGCGCGTATAACGCCGTTGTGGACGAGCTCGACAAGCACCGCGGCGAAGCTGAGGGCGCGCTGGCCGGCCAGAGCATACTGCATACGATATCCGACGCTCTGCGGCGGCTCTCCACGTTTACCGATGCAGGCCAGTCCGCTTCCCACTTCGGCATCGAAATGACGGACGACGGCAAGATGTCGATAAACAGCGGAACTTTCACCTCGTCCACGAGCGCCGGACTCGATGGGCTCGTAGATTGGCTGGGCAGCACCGGCGAGGGCGGGTTTCTGCAGAATGCGGCTGATTCCCTCAACATGCTCGAGGACGGCGAGGATGGCGTGCTGACACTCTCGATCGAGAATGCCCAAGCGTCCGTGACCGCGCAGGAAGCACGCGTGACCGCCGAGCAGGAGCGCATCGATAAACTGACCGAAAGCCTGCAGCAGCAGTTCTCGGCCGCGGATGCGCTCATCGCCTCTCTGGAACAACAGGCAACGTACTTCACGAACCTGTTCGAAGCGATGCGGACCGCTTCGGAAAGTCTGCGTTGATGCGCAGCTACGACCAGATCGCATGTGAGTTCCGGGATGCTGTTCGGCAGCAGGAGCACACCCGCGCCGAACGGCTGCTGGCCGATCTTGCCGGCGCCACTGGCGAGAATGTGCCGGCGGTCGCGGCAACGCGCGAGCTCATCGACTGGGCCCTGCTCGCCACCCGCACCGCCCGCGCCCACTACGAGCAGGAACTCACCCGCGTTCGCCGCGCACGGCCGTACTGCCACCGCCCGCGGGCCGCTGCAATCATCGAGGTTTGCGGCTGACGAACTGCCGTTACACCTCGAGTCCGACCGAACGCATCAGCGCCAGCGCATTGCTGCGCGTCACCACACCGGGACGCATCCGGTAATCGAAGGCGATGTGCCCCTCTTCGATGTGATCCTCGAAGTGCACATTGGCTGCATGTGTGGCCAGCGCGTCGGCGATCTCGGCCAACGCCAGGTCGTGGGTGGTGATCAGGCCGAGAGCACCTCGATCGACGAGCGTCCGCAGAATCGCTTCCGCCCCGATGCGGCGATCGTGTGAGTTGGTGCCGCTGAGCATCTCATCGAGCAGAAACAACAACGGCGCGCTGCCGGCCGCCATATCCACGATCTGCCGGACGCGCGTGATCTCGCCATAAAAGCGCGATTTTCCCTCCAGAACGGAATCCTGAACGCGGATCGCCGCGCCAACCGCGAGCGGAGAAAGGCGCAGGGCCGTCGCACACACCGGAGCGCCCGCCCAGGCGAGCACGGCGTTCAGTCCCACCGCGCGCAGGAGTGTGGTCTTGCCGCTCATGTTCGAGCCGCTCACCACGAGCAGCCGGCGGCCGGAGTCGAGGCGCACGTCGTTGCGCACCGCTGCGGAACGCGGAATCAGCGGATGTGCAATGCGCTCGCCGTCGAACAGCGGCCCGGCTTCGAGCAGGGCGGGGAAGACGTCGTCGGGATGCTCGGCCGCATATCCGGCCAGTGACGACAGCGCCTCGAGTTCGCCAACGGCGGCGAGCCATTGCCGCACCTGCGAGCCGAAGCGCGCTCGCCAGCGTTCGATCGCCATTGCGTTCTGTTCCGACCACACGAACAGACGCGCGATTGGCCGGAACCCGAGGTTATGTGTCCAGTCGTGGTACTCGACCAGCCGCCGCAGGCGGGCAAGCTGGCGTGACGGTGTTGCGCCGCCGACGGTGAGCTCACGGCGCAGATGGGCCAAGCGGCCCGATGCGAACTCCTCCTGTTCGAACCGCTCGAGCACGAGCGCGAGCACGTCGAGATCGTGGCCGCGAGCTTCCACGCTTTCGAGCACCCGGCGGACGCGCACGGCGACCGTCATGCTCCAGGCGAGGCCCAGCAGCACACCTAACAGCGGCCATCGCCAGTGCCACAAGTGAAACATGTATCCGGCGAAAGCGGCGGCGGAGAGCGCGCCGAGGGCAAAGGCGATGCCCGCCGCTCCGGGCGGGAAGCGGACGATGGGAGCCTCCGCCCAGTGCGACAGCGCCTCGGGATGCACGCCGGACTGGAGCTCGTCACCGAGCAGCGCCAAATCCTCGCGGAGGTCGAGGCGGGCGCGAAGCTGCTCGATCGCCTGCTGGCGCTCGAGCACAACTTCCGGGCCGGCGCGCTCGCAGAGCCAGCGAGCAAGCGTCTCCTCGCCGATCCGCGTACGCGCGCCGGAAATGAGCTGAAAGACCGATCCGTTGCCGAACAGGTCAAGATCTTCCGCGTAGGGATGTTCGGGAGCGCGGAAGTGGTCGCCCGTGGGCCCCGTTCCGGGCCAGCGGCCGTCGAGGCGGGCGAGACCTCGTTCGTAAAAGGCCTCGGCGCGGCGTTCCGCGATGCTGCGCTGGGCCACACGTTCGTGCCAGATTACGAGAGCAATAAAGCCGGCGACGGGCAGGGGCAGCAGCAGCAGATTCCACCACACAAGGACCGCCCCGGCCAGGACTATGAGCAGCCGCCAGGTGCCGATTCGCCGGAACGTGGCCTCATGGGCGGTGCGAGCCCGCCGGCGCGCCAGCAGGCGCTTCTCGTATTCGTTGCGAACCTCGCGCATTTTCCCCCGTATATACCAGCATGAAATCCACTGTGGCTGTTCTGGCGTTCGCCAGCTTACCGCTGCTCGCTCAGGCGCCCCGGATGCGCTGCGATGATTCTTCGCGCTGGGGACGCGATCAGGTCCCGTTCTGCGAGATTCGTGAATACAACCTCGCCGCGCCTGCCCGGATCGCGGTTGATGCCGGCACGAACGGGGGAATTACCGTTTTCGGCTGGTCGCAGCAAAACGTGCTGGTCCGGGCGAAAGTACAGACGAGCGCGCCCACGGAAGGCGAAGCGCGCGCTCAGGCGGGTCAGATCAATGTCCAGACCGCGGGAGGCGAGATTCGCGCCGACGCGCCGGATTTCGGCCGCAACCGCGGGTATGCGGTCAGCTATGAGATCTTCGTCCCGCACCGGATGGACCTGTCGCTCAAAGCGCACAACGGGGGCATCAGTGTTGAAAACGTACGCGGAACCATTCAGTTCGCGACGACGAATGGCGGCGTTTCTCTCAAGGGACTTGCCGGGGACGTGAAGGGGCACACGACCAACGGCGGGCTCTCGATCGAGCTTGATGGAAACCGCTGGGACGGCGCGGGTCTGGATGCGACCACCACTAATGGGGGAGTGAAGATGAGGGTGCCCGCCAACTACTCCGCCCGGCTCGAGACGGGCACCACGAACGGCGGTCTTTCGGTTGACTTTCCCGTGACCGTGCGTGGCGATATCGGCCGCCGGCTGTCGGTTGACATCGGTGGAGGCGGGGCGCCGGTGCGCGCGACGACCACCAACGGCGGCGTGAAAATCGCTCGTAAAGGCTGAGCCGCACGGCACGTTATCAGTTCGCTGCCGGGGCTCTTTCCCCAGGCTGCTTATACTGGTAGTTCGATGCCAGCAGCAGTCACCCCGGCGCGCGCGGGAGGCGCGCTGCGCCTCCCATGAAAACTCTGTACGCCCGCTGGATGCACGGCTGGGAAAACCGGCTGTGCTTCCGCGCCACCGACCGCGTGGTGCGCGCGTTCGACTGGGGCCTCGACTGGGCGGAGCGGTGGCCGCTCGCCGCCGGCATGGCGCGGAACGGCCACGATCCGGAGACCTGGCTGCGGGCGCTGAATCGTGCCGCCCTCGCCGCGAGCGATTCGTTTTACGCATACGATACGCCGCGCGACTTCCGGCTCGAAGGCGAATTGCTCCGCTTCACCTCCGGTGTTGAAACTCCGTACGCCGAAAACAATACCGTGCACGCGACGTGGTTCCCGGCCAGGAACGCGCGCGCTGCCGTCGTCGTTCTGCCGCACTGGAACGCGCGGCTCGGCCAGCATCAGGGGCTCGCGAAAGGCATACGCATGCTCGGCATCTCGGCGCTGCGCCTCAGCCTGCCCTATCACGATCTGCGCATGCCCGCCGAACTGCGCCGCGCGGACTATGCCGTCTCCTCCAACATCGGGCGTACGATCGACGCCACGCGGCAGGCCGTGATCGACGCGCGCTCCTGCTTCGACTGGCTCGAACAGCGGGGCTATCGCCGCTTCGGCATCGTCGGCACGAGTCTGGGATCCTGTTACGCATTCCTCGCGAGCGCGCATGATCCCAGAATTCGCGTTAACGTATTCAATCATTGCTCGGCCTACTTTGCCGATGTGGTGTGGACCGGCTTGTCGACTCGGCATATTCGCGAAGGCATCGAAGGCGCCATCGATCTCGAGCGGCTGCGCGAAGTCTGGATGGCGATCAGCCCAGCGACCTACATGGACAGGTACGCCCGCTGGCCGAAGAAGTCCAAGTTCATCTATGCGACCTACGACACGACGTTTCTTCCGGCTCTGTCGCGCAGCATCATCGAGAACCTTCAGCAACACGGGATCGACAACGAAGTGACTGCTCTGCCATGCGGGCATTACACGATGGGCGAGGCGCCGTACAAGTTCCTGGACGGCTATCACGTCTGTTCTTTCCTCAGGAAGTATTTGTAATCGCTGCCGGAGGCAGGACCGGGCCGGCTGTCAGCGCAGCGGCATCATGGCCGGCATCAGCAGATCCGGCGGGCGCACAGGCGTCCAGAACCCGAAGTACGACATGAACTGGCCGAGCGCGCCGTCCCGGCTCGACAGCGATGCCCAGCTTACGAGCGAGGATTCCCCCGGGTCGGAGAACAGCCCGACGCCGCCGGTGCGCAGCGTTTGATCGGCCCACGTATCGATGACCTGCCCGTTGAGATACGTGGTGAACTGGTCGCGCCGTACGTTGATCTTCAGCCGGTAAGTCGTGTCCGGCCGAACAGTCGCGGGCAGCGGCAAAGTGTTCCGCATCCGGACTGTGCCATCGAGCATCGCGTAACGGACGAGTTCTGCGCGCGGCAGCGGCCCGGGTTTCGCGATCACGATCTTCGTCCCGTAAAAGTTCTTCTCGTCAACCGCGCGGAATGCCCAGCTGAGCGCCTTCTTCTCGATTTGACCGGCAAACTCGAACTCGTAATCCGACAGCTTTTTTGTGGGCGTCCAGATGCGGAGCCTGCCGGGCCGGATGAAGCCGTTGTCGCGCACCCATCCGTCTTCGGGCGTGCCGCCCCAGTCCGACAGGTTGCCTTCGAAGTCCTCGGTGTACTTGACAGCGCCCTGGCTGCGGAGGAAACCGGTAAAACTGCGAACGCCGGTTTCCCGGGATGCGCTGGTTACCGCGGTCTGGAGCTGATTGCCGGACGTGCCAATGATGACCGCTCCTGCCATGACAAGCACGAACAGCACGGAGGAGCTGGCGCTGCTCTGCGGCTGCTCGCGTTTTTTCTCGTCGTGGACGACCGGCCAGAATGGTTCGTACGGCTCTTCGTCATCCAACCGGGCGGCACGGGCGGAAATGTTCCGCAGCTTCCTGCGGTGCTCGTCGGAGCAGAATTCTCGATCACGAAGAGAGCGGACAGGTCCGATAAGTTTTTGACAATAGACACAACGCGCTGCCATAAACCGGAACCTATCCCCTGCACAGTAGTGTAACAGGGAAGTTCCGTATTTTCTATAGCTTGAGGGATAGACCCTAGTGGGGCCTAAGGCTTGGTGAGTAAGCCAGCGGCGACCCGTATACCGGAGAGTCTTTAGTGCTTCGGCAGGGTCACGATGGTGAGCCAGAAGTCCTCGATTGAGCGCACCACGTGCAGAAACTCGTCAAGGTCAACAGGCTTAGTGATATAGCAGTTCGCGTTCAGGTTATATGCGCGGTGGACGTCCTGTTCGGCCTTGGAAGTTGTCATGACAATTACAGGAATCCGCCGGAGTTCGGCATCAGCCTTGATTTCCAGCAGAACCTCCCGGCCATTCTTCTTCGGCAAATTCAGATCAAGGAGAATCAGGTCAGGGTGGCGTTTGTCTTTGTAGGGTCCGTTACGGTTGAGGATGTCCATAGCCTCCACACCGTCGACCGCGACCGTTAGGTTGACCATGACCCGGCCCTCTTTCAGAGCCTCCTGCGTAAGCCGTACGTCACCGGGATTGTCTTCGACCAGCAGTACTTCTACGGGTCGGCCGGATGTCTGAGTGCTCGCACTCGCCGCGCGCGGTTCTTCAATCACTGGCATACAGATTTTCCGCCTGACACCTATGCACGGACCGTGCCAATCCATCCTGTGCCGTGCGGATTTTGAAAGGTTGACGCGAGTACTGTCAGGCTGTTTCGGTCTGCAAACAAAGAAAAGGGTTTACACCTGTGATCTACGCAACTCTCCGGGGACGGAATCGGCCTGCGTGCCCACGGGTGTTGTCTCGAACCGTGTGTTGGTCCGGTAACCGGTAATTTGTACGGCAGCGGATCAATTTCCTGGGAATTTTAGCGTACGTGCCGCGGTGCGATCGCAAGTTCACCATAGCGGCTGGAGTAGAACAGGAGTGGCCGGCCCTCGCCCCAATCGGCGTGAAAGACTTCGCCGATGAAGATCGTATGATCGCCGGCGTCCAGAGTCTGCGTTGCGGAACACTCGAGACGGGCAAGAGTCCCCCCGAGCAGAGGTATACCGGAGTCGCTTAGCCACCACTCGATGCCCTCGAACCGGTTCGCCTGCCGCTGCGAGAAGCGCACAGACACATCGCGCTGGCACTCCGCGAGTATATTAATGCCGAACAGGGGGTTCGCACGGAAGTGCGGCAGCGCTGTGGTCCTATGGTCGATGCAGATCAGGATCAGCGGCGGGCAACAGGAGACACTGGTGAAAGAGTTGGCGGTGAACCCCTGCGGTTCGCCATCGGTTCCCAGCACTGTAGCTACGGTGACACCGGTTGCAAACCGCGCGCAGGCCATTCGAAAGCTTGCGGCGTCGATCGGCGCCAGCGGCAGTGCAGACTTGCTTGACAAGGCCGTAAGCCTAATCCTATCATGAGGTTTGCTATTCCCGCCGAGGTCTGGCGCGACTCTCCCTGACCGCACCGGAGGGCTGTCTTGATCAAGCTGGACATCATTAATGAAGTGGTGAACCGAACCGGCATCACCAAAACCAAAGCCGAAATGGCGGTCGAGACGGTCTTCGAAAGCATGAAGCGTGCGCTGCGCGATGGCGAGCGCATTGAGCTTCGTGGTTTCGGCATCTTCAACG
>DASSSG010000111.1:0-2631 GCA_035708545.1 Bryobacteraceae bacterium
CCACAACCCGCGATGGCCGTCGACGCTTCCCATCACATGATGCAGAAGGATGTACGCAGTTCCCGCGGACCGAGGGCCGCCATTGGCGCCTATGACGGCATCGGTCGCGAGCGTTACTTTCAGTTCCTCGGATTCGAACCAGTCGTCCAGCAGATCCGCGGCGCTTTGGGTGAAGATCTTGACCAGCCCTGACAGCTCGCTCGCGCTCAGCTTGTGCATCCGCGTGGCGAGCTTCAGGTATTCCACAAGCTCGCCGAGCCCGTGCGGCGGAAACGGCGGCGGAATCGTCAACAGCAGCGTCTCGATAAAGCGTGCGACACGCTCGAGGTGCGCTTCGTATGCGGGAAAGCGCTCGGCATCGCGGCGGGAGAACTTCGCGATCTCCTCGAGCGTGCGCTTTTCGTCCTGCCAGAAGAACAGGTGCCGGCCGTCGGGGAACGGCGAGAAAAACGCCGGATCCTTCGCGTCGACCTTGTAGCCCCAGCGTTCCAGCTCCAGGTCGCGAATGACCTTCTCCTGGAGCAGACTCGTCAGGTATGCGGCTGTGGAAACGCGGTAACCGGGCCAGATCTCCTCCGTGACGGAACAGCCGCCGAGAAGCTCGCGTCTTTCGAGCACCAGCACTGTGCGTCCGGCTTTCGCCAGATACGCGGCGGTGACCAGACCGTTGTGCCCTCCGCCGATGATCACGGCATCGTAGCGCCCGTGCATCTGATGGGCATTCTACTGTGGCGGGTGAAGGTCCGTCTCGTCCTCGGCCACGGCCAGCGAGATTCAGTAAACGCCGTGCATTCTGAGCTTCGCAATCTGGGACGCTGACAGGTTCTTCATGCCTGCGTCGCGCAGCTTCCGCAGATAGGCGCCGTCGACGCCATGAATTCGCAGATCGGTCAGCTCCTTCGCGGTGAAGCGATAGCCGAGGTTGCTCGCCTCGCGGACGAAGTCCGGAGACACGCCGTGGTTGCGGAGACTGATGATTTCCCGGACAGAAAGTCCCGAATAGCCGGCGTCCCTGAGGCCCCTGAGGTAATCCGGCGTGACGCCATGAATTTTGAGCTGGACCAGATCGGATGCCGGCGGGCGGAGCCCGTAGGCCCGCAGATCACGCACGTACTGAGGGCTGACCCCATGCATGCGAAGTTGCGCGATCTCTTTGCCCGTGAGGTCGTAACCCGCGGCTTTGAGATCGCGGATGAGCTCTGACGTAACTCCATGAATGCGTATCTCAATGATGTCGCGGACGGGCAGGTTATACCCGTTTTCTTTCAGGTCGCGTATGAACTCGAGCCGCACACCATGGATTCGCATGTCGATCAGCTCTTTGAGCGAGGCTTGCAGGCCCGCATCCCGAACGCCGCGCGCAAACTCGAGACTGACGTCGTGCAGGAACAGTGACAGCAGTTGTTCGTCGTCCAGCTGTCCGTAACCGAGCCGCCTCAGTTCGGAGGCGAAGGTCGGATCGGGGGCAAAGGTCCAGTTGCCCGAGCCGCTGCCGCCGGCAAAAGTTCCGGTACACACGACACGGCCGGCATCGTGAACGAACTCGAATCGTGCTTCGCCGGAGCGATCCAGCATGTCGGTGGAGAAGTTGCGGAAACGACTCACGGGGACGTCGGTGCTGTTCATCCACCGGCTGCCCGGCCGCCAGCGTTCGATCGAGAAGTGCACCCGATCTGCCGAGCGGCTGCGTTTCATATTCCAGCGCTGCTCCCATTCGTCAGCGGCTGCCAGCGCGCTCGAGGACAGCGCAAGCAAAAGGATTGCGGTCGGCATCGCGCGCGGCATGGCTAAATCACCCCCGCCTGCTTCAGCCGGATGATCTGCCGAAGCGTCAGCGAACTGCCAATCTTTGCGGCTTCCCGCAGGTGCTCGGCGCGGAGCCCATTCATACGCGCCTGGATGACGTCGCGGAGCTCCGGCTGTGTAAAACCGGATTCCTTCAGGCCGCGAAACAGGTCTGAAGACACTCCATATCTGCGCAGCTCGATTGCATCTTGCACCGTATACGGGCCGAATCCGAGAGCATGAATCTGCCGCAGTTGTTCAGGATCAACACCATGGTTGCGCAGATCTATAGCTCCGCGCAGCGTAAGGTCCTTCAGGCCGGCGGCGCGCATCCGTCCGGCATACTCGGCAACTAAGCCGTGCTTCCTCGCCTCTGCCAGTTCCCGTGCAGGCACCTTCCCCCAGGCCTTGACGAAGCTGGAAAGGTAATCTCCCGTGATGCCGGTATTTTTCAAGTAAATGATGTCGTCTACCGGGAGATCGCCGTAGCCATTGGCGACGAGCGCGCCGAGGAGTGAGGATTGCGAAGCCGCCCGCGCTGCGCTGGCCGCGCGTGGCGCGGTCGCAGCTGGCGCCTGAGGCGGGGCCGCTGCCACGTGCGCAGCCGGCACTGCCCAGGCTGGAGTTGTCGCCGGAAGTACCGCTGGAGGAGCAAACGCACGGGGTGCGGCCGCCGGAGGCTCCCACTCGATAACTGCGGGCCGTGCCGGCACTGCAGGAGGAGCAAATGCGCGCGCGGCTGCGGTCGAAGCCCGATGCGGTCGCTGCGCGGCCGCCGCCGGTGCCGCCGGCGGGCGCGTGGTTGCACGAGCTTCGGGGGTTGCTGGTTCCGCCGGCTCTGCCACG
>DASSSG010000112.1:0-4306 GCA_035708545.1 Bryobacteraceae bacterium
ATCAGCTCCAGTGTCTTGCCGTTCGGAAGGTCGACTCTCATGATCGGTAGGATAGGTCATGGCGCCGGCTCTCGTGCTGTTCGATATCGACGGCACCCTGATTCGCCGCGCGGGACCGCATCATCGGGAGGCGCTGGTTGAAGCCGTCCGGCGTGTTACGGGTTTCGACACGACCACCGAAGGCATTCCTGTCCAGGGCATGCTCGATGGCGACATCCTGGCGGAGATGATGCGCCGCGCCGGTGCGCGTCCGGCGCAGATACGTCGTGCAATGCCGCGCGTCTTCCGGGAAGCGCAGGCTGTTTACGAAGCTTCGTGCCCCGGACTCGTTCGCAAACGCTGTCCCGGCGCGCGGGCCGCGCTTCGGCGGCTGGAACGCGCCGGCGTGCTCATCGGGCTCGTCACGGGTAACCTGAGCCGGATCGCATGGAAGAAGACGCAGCAGGCCGGCATCGCTGACTTCTTTCGCTTCGGAGCCTTTGCGGAAATGGGCCACAGCCGCGCCGAGCTGGTGCGGAAGGCTGCAAGCCAGGCACGGCGTGAAGGCTGGATTGGCCGCGGTGCCCCAGTGTCGCTGGTAGGCGATCACCCGAATGATATCCTCGCAGCAAGAGCGAATTGCATCCGTTCGATCGCTGTCGCGACGGGCGTCGTGCCGGCGGCCGAGCTCGCCGCCCACCACCCCGACCTGCTGCTCGAGGATTTGCACAAGCTGACACCGGAGATGGTCCTGGAATAAAGAGGCGCAGGCTCTTTCGGTCAAGCGCGCCGAGGTCGAGTTTCACAGCTTTGCTTCGCTCGGCGAGCCCGAGCGAGCTTTGCGCGCCTACGCCGGCGAGAATGTTCGGCGTGGCGCGCTCATGCGGCGCCATCTCGAGTTCATCGGCGAGATGTCGCCGTTTCTCGAGATCGGCGCGAACGCCGGCCACACGAGCTACATGCTCGCGAACGAATTCGGCGCTGACGGGTTCGCGCTCGACATCTCGGCCGACGCGCTCCGCTACGGCATCGCGATTCAGGACGAGTGGGGCATGGCACGAGCGCCGGTGCGGATCGCCGGCGATGCCGTTCATCTGCCCTTCGCCGACGGCTCGCTCCGCTTCGTGCTGGCGTTTCAGATGCTCAGCCAGTTTATGGACATCGAGAGCGTCTTCGTCGAGGTGAAGCGGGTGCTCGCGCCGGGAGGAGTGTTTCTGTTTTCCGAGGAGCCGCTGAAACGGATGCTGACGCTGAGCATATACCGGGCGCCTTACTACGACACGATGAAGCCGTGGGAGCGCAGGCTGTACGATTGGGGCCTGCTCGGCTATGTGATCCGTGATGTTGTCGGCGCGCATCAGGAGGAGAGCTTCGGCATCCGGCAAAACCACTCGATGGTTCTCCGCCAGTGGCACGCGCTGATCACGAAGCATTTTGTGGAACACAAGTACGAGATTCTGGTGCGCGAGACGGGCTGGGGAGAGCGAGTCGTGCGCCGTGCGGCCATCGCGCTGGATCGTCATCGATCCGAGTGGCTCGCCGCGCGCTTGCTGGGAGGCACGCTTGCGGCCGTCTGTCGTAAAGCGGGCGGCGCCCGCGAAATTCCACAGGCTTCTCCTGATCGCTTTGAAACGTACCTGCGATGTCCGGATTGCCGTGCCCCGCTGCGCAGAGATGCGGCTGATACGCTGGCCTGCACCGGATGCGCGTATACCGCGGCGAACGAGGGCGGTGTTTACAACCTGTTGCCCTCCGCCACCCGCAGCGAGCTGTACCCCGGCGATCGTGAGGACATCATTGACATGTCGATCGCAGGCCATGAGGCGAAGTTGCGCGAAGGGTGGTACGAGCTCGAGGGAGTCTTCGGCAACAGGTACCGATGGATCGGCGAGCGGGCCGTCGCGTTGCTGCGCCCGGCCGGCTCAGGTCCGCAGAAGGTGCGTATCCGCGGTTTTGCGCACGAGGCCGCTTTCGCGCAGAAGAAGCCTGTCACGCTCGAAGTGCGGGTGAATGCCGAACGAGCGGGCTTATGGACCCTGGACCGATCCGGTCTGTTCGTACTCGAGGCTCCGCTCGCTCCCGGCTCGGAGTATCGCATCGAGGTGCTGGCGGGTCCTGTGTGGCAGGCCGCGGGCGATGACCGGAGGTTCACCGTCAATCTCAGCATGCTCCGCCTCCTGCCTGCCGAGTAGACGACAGCGAGACCAGCTGCAGCTTGACATTTCCGCCGATCAAGCGGCGGATGACGGCAGACGCGACGGCAGGACGTGATCGACTTATTGAGCCGCTCGCTTCAGCTCCTCCGTCCAGTTCACAACGACGTTGATGCGCCGCGGCGCCTCCTCTTCGTGTTTGATCATCAGGAACCGCTCTCCATCCGCCGTGATGTCGTAGTTGGATGATGTCGTGCCCGGCGGGCCGCAGGCCGAGCCCAGTCCGTGCGCGTACTGGCCGCTCCACAACAGCCTCGGCTTGCTGGCGTTGAACGAGCCCGAAGTGCTGACGCCGGCGACCATCATCTTGTCGCCGTCGCGATAATACAGTTCGCCACCGTTACGCTTCCACACGGGGTCCGTGCCGCCTTCGGTGGACACCTGTATTTTGGCGCCCGGGCCAGGGTACGCCTGGACATAGATGTCATTGCGTCCCGACTCGTTGGACGTATAAGCGATGTAGCGGCCGTCGGGCGAGAACCGCGGAGAGCCTTCCGCAAACCTCGTTTGAACGAAAGCACGCGGCGTGCGGTTGTCGATGTTCATGACATAAACATCGGCCCCGGTATCGGGACTGACCTGGGTGAATGCGATCACACGACCGTCGGGCGACCACGAGGAGGCGCTTTGCATTTTGCCGATCTCGGTCAGCCTCTCCGGCGTGCCGCTCCGGTCGGAAGGCATCCACCACATGGAGAACGATCCGTTCAGCCAGCGACGGTATGTCAGGTGGCTGCCGTCCGGGGTCCAAAGCGGCCAATGGCTCGAGCCCTCCAGCGTGACCTTGCTGAGAACGGCGCGCTCGAAGTCCCAGGACCAGAAGTCGTGTGTGGGTCCTTCGATCTCCACCGCGAGCCGCCGGGCATCGGGCGAAAGCCGCGGATGCAGGTACGCTCTCTGCGGGACGGGCAGGGTTTCCTCCTTCCCCTGGCGGTCGACCCACACGAGCTGCCGCCGACCGCCGAGCACAACGCCGGGCGCATACGCGAGCGTCCCGTTCTCGGCGAGGCTGTAATGCGCGGCGCCCGTGTTCACGCACATAAACACGCCCGAGAGTACGACGGCGGGCGGACCGGTGACCGCAAGCCTTTTGATATCGAACGGAACTGCGAGCAGCTTGCCGTCACGCGCGTAGACGATATGACCTGTCGGCGAGTACATGGGCGCCATACCGCCTTCAATGAGGATCTTCCGCTCACCCGTTTCGAGAGACTGCACGGCAATTCGACCGTCATCCCAGGTGTCCATGCCACCGGCGCCGATGGCGAAGAGCACCGCCTTGCCTCCAGGCAATAGCGCAGGACGGCTGTGTACCTTCTCGTCCTTTGCCACGTCGAGTTTCGTTACGGGCGCGGGCGCGCCGCCGGCGGCTGGAATACGCACGATCGTTCCGGGGTATTGGACGTTCCCGAAAATCTCGTCAGGTCGAGCCCAGTTCGCCGGCCCTGTGCTTTCAAACGGACATATGATCACAGGTGCGCCGCCGCTCAACGCGAGTTTTCTGATCGTACGGCTGCCGGGATGCGTGTAACCGATCCAGCGGCCGTCAGGCGAGAAGAACGGGGAGCCGACACCGCTCGCTCCTTCCACGGGCTTAGCGTCGAATTGATTCAGATGGCGAGAGTACAGCTGGGTCCGGCCGGTGACGTTTGCGCCGACCCAGGCGAGCTGTGCGCCGTCAGCCGAGAGCCGCACGGATGTTCCGGCTGGCGACAACACCTCGCCAGGCACCATCGAAATCGCAAAGCGCGTCACCGGCGGAGTCGCAGGCGGGTGCCGGAACAAAGCGTAAACGCCTGCAGCGATGGACGCACCGGCCAGCAATCCCGCAACCCCGACAGCCGCGACACGGGGTTTGGACCGGGCCATCGGCTCCGCTTCGACCTGCGAGTCGAGTGCCTCATCCAACTCGAGCCTGGCATCGCCAATATCCCGCAGCCGCTGCAGCGGCTCCTTCTCGAGGCAGCGCTTCAACAGCCTGATTGCGTTTCGCGGAACCGTGTCGGGGATCGCCGTCCAATCGGGTTCCCGGCCGATCACGGCCGCAATGCAGTCGGACGCGGTTTCTCCATCGAACGCTCTGCGGCCCGCGAGCATCTCGTAGAGCACACAGC
>DASSSG010000113.1:0-3489 GCA_035708545.1 Bryobacteraceae bacterium
CCGCCGGCGACCGACCCTAAGCCGTTCGCCGAACTCGTCAAGGATGCCAAAGAGATTCCCGGCCTGTTCCGTGTGCATCGAAGCGAGGACAAGGTCTATCTCGAAATCGCGCCTGAGAACTTCGACAAGATGTACATGTTCTCGATGACCTGCGACCAGAGCCTCGGCGAGCGCGGCTTCTACGCCGCCGAGATGTGCGGCGAGGCTCCGTTTACGATTCGCAAGGTCAACAAGAACATCCAGTTCGTTCTGAAGAACCCGCATTTTCGTGCGGACGAGAACTCGCCGATGGCGCGCGCCATCGCCCACTCCTTCGCCGATTCCGTGCTCGGGATTGCGCCTGTCGCCAGTCTGCCGCATCCGGAACGCAAGAGCGTGCTCATTGATCTGAGCACGATCCTGCTGACCGACGTACCGATGCTGGCCTGGGGTCTGGAATACTCGTTCCGTATGCCGTATCGGTTCGACGCGAGGAACAGCCATTTTGGCCGGATCAAAGGTTACGAGAAGAACCTCGAGATCGAGACCATCGCGCATTATGCGGCCGAACGGCCTCCGATTCCGCCGCTCCTCCCGCCCGGCGCCCCACAACCTCCTCAGGTTCCGCCTCCGCGTACGCTCGTCGATCCGCGCAGCATGCTGGTGAAGCTGCGCTACAGCATCGGGGAGCTCCCGGACCCCGGCTACCAGCCGCGGCTCGCCGATGCGCGTGTCGGACATTTCTTCGAACAGATCCAGGACTACTCCGACAAGTACGACTCAAAGCACACACCCGCCCGGCGCTACATCAATCGCTGGCGGCTCGAGAAGGCCGATCCCTCGGCCGCGCTTTCTGCGCCGAAGAAGCCGATCGTGTACTGGCTCGAGAACACGATCCCGGTAAAGTATCGTCCGGCCATTCGCGACGGCGTACTCATGTGGAACAAGGCCTTCGAGCGTATCGGCTTCAGGGACGCCATTGTTGTGAAAGAACAGCCGGATGACGCCGAATGGGATCCCGCGGACACGCGCTACAACACGATCCGCTGGTTCGCCGGCATCGACGCGGGCTTCGCGCAGGGACCCTCCCGCGCAAATCCGTTCACAGGCGAGCTGTACGACGCCGATATCCGTTTCTCGGAAGTGTTCGTCCGTGGCCGCCGCGATCAGGCGGTGATCGAGACCAATCCCCTGGCCTTCCTCAGTCAGGAGCAGCCGTTCATCTTCCGCGCTCCCTGGACTACAGGCAAGCACGACCTGTGCACCTTCGCGAGCGAAGCCGTAAATGAGATAGGCTTCGGGCTCGATGTCCTCGAAATTCGAGGCGTCGAGCCGGACAGCCCCGAAGCGGACAAATTCGTCTATGACTACCTGAAAGAAATAGCGGCGCATGAGGTCGGACACACGCTCGGCCTGCGCCACAATTTCCGCGCCAGCACGATCCGCACGCTGGCCGGCGCTCAGGACGCCGGCGTCACGTCCACCGACGGCCTCACTGGCTCCGTGATGGATTACATTCCGGCCAACATCGCGGCGAAAGGCGCAAAGCAGGCTGAATACCATCAGTCCACTCTCGGTCCCTATGATTACTGGGCGATCGAGTACGCCTACAAGCCGCTCAGCGCCAACAGCCCCGATGCTGAAGTGCCGGAGCTGAAGAAGATCGCCGCGCGCTCCGCCGATCCCATGCTCGCCTACTCAACCGACGAGGATGCCGGCGGCGGGCCGATGCCGTTCAACCTCGATCCGCTCGCGAACCGCTTCGACATGGGCTCCGATCCGCTGCAGTTTTACACGCACCGGATCAAGCTCACGCGGGACATCTGGGCGAACCTCGAGTCGAAGCTCGAGAAGCAGGGCGAAGGCTACCAGATACTGCGCCGCAGCTTCATGCGGGCGCTGAATCAATCCGCTCAGGCGATGATGGGTGCCTCGAAGTACATCGGCGGCGTCTATCACACGCGTGATTTCATCGGTGACCCGAACGGGCGGCTTCCCTACCAGCCGGTGCCGGCTGTCAGGCAGAAGGAAGCGCTGCAGCTGATCAACGAAAACTGCTTCGCACCGCGGGCATTCCGGTTCACGCCGCAAATGCTGAACAAACTCGACCGTGAGCGGCTCTGGGACACCATGAATATTCAGGCGAGCTTCAACGCCCCGCTCGACGTGCCCGTTCACGACATGATCCTGTCCATGCAGCGGGGTGTACTTGATCGCGTGTTCCACCCCATAGTGCTGAAGCGCATCATTGATAACGAGCTGCGCTACAGCGGCGGCACAGACCGGTTCCGGCTGAGTGACCTGTTCGGAAGCGTTCAGGAGGCAGTCTGGGCCGACGCACAGGCCACCTCGGGCGTGCTGGCGATCAACAGCCACCGGCGCAACCTGCAGCGCGAGCACCTCAGGAAGCTCCTCGGCATGCTGCTGCGCGACGCCTCGGTCCCCGAGGATGCGCGCACCATGTCGCGCTACTACCTGACTCAGCTCAGGACCCAGTTGCAGGCCGGCGTCGGGCGTGCCGGCAACGTCGAGACCCGCGCCCACCTGCAGGAGACGGTCGCCCGTATCGACGAAGCGCTCGAAGCCAACATGCAGCGCATGGCTTTCTAGCCGGGGCTGTCCAGATAACATAAAACGAGCCGGGCCGCGGCGGGTTCCGGCTCGTTTTTCTCCGCCCGTTTTCGCCTAGCTAGAAGAGAATCATCAGCAGAATGATGATGAGGATCAGGGCTCCGATCGAAAGATACATGATGTCCACCTCCTCCGCGTTCTTTCCTTGCAAGGCGCCTGCCACGCCGCAAGTTGTTGAACCGCCTCCGGCAAGCCGCGCAGCTCCGATGTATAGTTTGCCTCACACTGTAGAGTTGTCGTAACGAAATGACCGGAGGCGGATCACACCGGCATGGCGAAATGCGAAGTGTGCGGCAACGATTACGACAAGAGCTTCGAGGTGGTTTACCGCGGGTCTCGCCACACCTTCGACAGCTTTGAATGCGCGATCCACAAGCTTGCGCCCGAATGCAGGCACTGCGGCTGCAGGATCGTCGGCCACGGAATGGAAACCAGCGGTGTCTTCTATTGCTGTGCGAACTGTGCCCGTCTCGCGGGCGTGCAGAACGTTGCCGACAGGGCGTAGCCGGTCACGGGCGCTCCTCGGTGACCTCGATGGCGTTGATCATTCCATAGTTTCGGACGGGAACGAACTCGAAGTTGAGCTTGCCCTGGGCATTCGGCTCGAGGCTGCGGAACACCTTCTTTACCTGACGTAGTGATCCCCCGCCGGCTTTGAATACGTCGAACTCGCGAAGCAGCGGTTGCCCATTGCAGTAAACGTCGAACACCCGGCTGCCTGCGCCGCCTCCGCCGGGCCGGCCCGGGCCAAACCAGCTTTCCGCAAACCTCAGAACCGCCGTGTACCTCCCCCCGGTGGCGACCGGAATCGCGTACGAAAAATTTCCGTAACGCTCACCCTGATAAAGCGCAGACTCCTCGGGCCCCGCGACCGGCTCG
>DASSSG010000114.1:0-2020 GCA_035708545.1 Bryobacteraceae bacterium
GGCAGCCAGCTTACGTCTTTATTCTTGCTATAGTTCGCCTTGGGAGTCCCCTTCCATGAGAAAGTCTGCATTCGCTCTCGTCATCCTGCTTGCCGCCGCCTTCGGTCTCGCGCCGGCGCAGCAGGGGCCCAGTCGTGACTCGGCCGAGACCGTAGCGAAGCCGCGCACAAAGGCAGGCGAGGCGCAGCCCGCCGAACAGCCGAAGATCCCCTCGAAGTTCGGCAAGAAGGAGGGCGAGCAGACTGGCATCGAGCCCACGTTCCGAAGCGAGGTGACGGCGGTGTCGGTGGATGTTTCGGTCCTCGATAAGAACAGCCGTCCGATCCCGAACATTCCGAAGGGCAACTTCCGGATACTCGAGGACAACGTCCCGCAGACCGTTTCGAAGGTCGAGATGGGGACGGAGGCGCCGATGACGGTGTGCCTGGTGATCGAGTTCAGCAATCGGTTCCAGCAGTACTGGGGTCAGGGCTGGTACGAGACGCTGATGGCCGCATACGGCTTCGTGGAGACGCTCAAGCCGGAGGACTACGTCGCGGTCGTGGCCTACGATATTCGCCCGGAAATGCTTTCCGACTTCTCGACGAACCGGCAGGATACGATGCAGGCTCTGCAGCGCCTGCGCATTGCGGCTTTTTCCGAATCGAACCTGTACGACGCGCTCACCGACACGGCGGACCGCATGTCGGAGATCGAAGGACGGAAGGCGATCGTGCTGATCTCATCCGGCGTGGATACGTTCAGCAAACTGACATTTGACAACACGCGCAAGATTCTGCAGCGGGCGAATGTGCCGATCTACGGCATCGGGATTTTGCAGGCGCTCCGCGAGATTCTGGATGCGCGAGGATATATGGGCCCGGAGATGCGCCTCGACTTCCTGCAGGCGGACAACCAGATGCGCACGTTCGCGCGTGAAACCGGGGGGCAGGCTTTTTTCCCGCGCTTCCTCGGCGAGTTCCCGGGGATTTTCCGCGCGATTTCGGAAGCGCTCCGCACGAGTTATACGCTGACGTACAAACCTTCGAATACCGCGCGCGACGGGAAGTTTCGCAAGATCAAAGTCGAACTCGTGAACCCGGCGACAAACGAGCCGCTGAAGGTCACCGACGAGAAGGGCAAGCCGGTGAAGTACACGATCCTTGCGAAAGCGGGCTACACGGCGCCGCGTGAGGTCGAATAATCGCACGCGGAAGTGGTGGCACAGCCCGGGGTGCGCGATACATGCGCGCCGCTCGACAACCATTTTTTGAGGCTGGTTGTCAAGAGAAACAACTATCGGGTTTCGAGTGTGTTGCAAGTGTGTTGACGCGCGAGTCCCGGCGCTGATACATTCCTTCTCGTTCCACCCGAAAAATGAGAATGCTGCGGGCTCTTCCACCGACACGTTCGTTTCGCGTTCTGTTGATCGACGACAATCCATATGGTCTTGTCGTTCGCAAAGCAATCCTCGAGCAGGCCGGCTATGAGGTTACGGCAGCGGGCACGCCGGAGACGGGGCTCGCGAGTTTTCTGGATGGCACCTGGGATGTCGTGATCACCGATTATCGAATGCCGGGAATGACGGGAGCGCAGGTGATCGAACGCATGCGCGCGCTGCAGCCCGGAGTTCCGATCATCCTCGTCTCGAGCGTCGCCGAGGTGCTCGGGCTGAACCAGAGCAACACCGGAGCGGATGTGGTTATCCCGAAGACGGCAAACGAGGGGCAGCACATGCTGCGTGCGGTTGCGCGGCTGTTGATGCCGCGGAAGCCGGCGGCCCGGCATCGACACGTGGCGCACGCGGCAGGGGCGACGGCTGTCGCGATGTAAAGGACGCTCGCGCGGAGCTGACTTACAATTGAATTGATGGCACACCGCAGTGCCGCACGCGTTGTCGCCGTCATCACGCTGGCTGCGCTCGGCAGTATCTACGCTTACAAGCCGAAGCCCCACCCCGTCGCGCTCAAGCCGGATCCGCACGCAGCCGTGCCGCCCGCCGCGGCGAAACCAAACCCGGTAGTGGCGGGCGGAGGCGCCG
>DASSSG010000115.1:0-7211 GCA_035708545.1 Bryobacteraceae bacterium
CGAGTCCGTTCGGGCATCCGCCTTGCGGTGACCGAACGCGGGCGGACCATCGCGATGATCAGTCCCGCCGAACCGCAACCGAATGTGGACTGGGCGCACCAGCTCGTCGCGGACGGACTCGCACATTGGAACGGCGGTAAACCTGCCGGAGCTGCGCGTCCTCCCAGGCTGTCACGGAAGACAGCCGCGTCCGTGGTTCTCGAAAACCGTCGATGACCCTTTATCTCGACACGAGCAGTCTGGTGAAGCTGTACGTCGAAGAGGTTGGCTCCGGCGATGTGCGTGATCTGGTCGCCGAGGCTGCCGTCGTGGCGACCTCGGTGGTGGCGTACCCGGAAACACGCGCGGCTCTGGCCCGGCTGCGCCGCAGCGGCAATCTCAGTCCTGCAAATTTCGCCTCGGCGAAACGCAGTTTCGACGCGCAGTGGTCCGCGTTCCTGACGCTGGACGTCACCGGCCCAGTGAGCCGCGAAGCCGGAGAGTTCGCTGAGCGCTACTCGTTGCGCGGCTTTGACGCGCTGCACCTCGCGTCGTTCGCAGAAGTCGCTCGCCGGGCTGCACCGGGCGAGACGCAGTTCTCGAGCTTCGATGATCCGTTAAACAGGGCGGTGCGTAACGTTCTGAGGGCCCTTCTGGCCAGCCGCTAAGTCATACGCGAAATGCTGTTCGCCGTGAGTTCTTGTCCGTGGGCAATGGTGGGCAATGCGGCGTGACAGCCGTGGCAACCGCAGCTCGTTTGGCAGCGGGCCGTCCGCAAACTACACAGTCGTCAAGTGCCTCTTGTGACCGAATCCCTCTCTCTCCGCCAGAAGACCTGATCGCTCGGCGTTCACTGCTCGAAGGCCCCGATATCCAGCGGCCCGTTGACCGGCCGTGCCTCGCTCGACTGGTGTTTCACATATTGCCGTATGACGTTGTGTGCCGGCAGTACGTTCGCGTGCAGCCCAGTGCCGGCATCGACGGCCGGTGAGCCCGCGGCCAGATGGTAATCCTGACCGGCCTCGTTCACGAATCCCGGCGCGGCCGTCTGCACATTGCCGCCCAGGTTGTTCAGCGTGCCCTTCGAATTCGCAAACGCCTTCACCCAGCCGGGTTTGATCCAGTTGTGCTGGAAATCGAGTACGCCGGTGTTGTCGAGCAGCGATACCGTATTGCCCGCCGCGACCGTGTAGAACACGTTGTTCCGCGCATCGCATCGCTCCTCGTTGGTCGACAGGCGGAACAGTGTCGTTCGGTCGAGCCGGTTCGATACCACGGTGTTGTTGTAGAAATACAGCGTGCCTTTGCGATAGTTCCGCGTGCGCGAACCGTCGCCGCCGTAGTGCGTGATCTGCCGGTTTCCTGCTCCATTGGGCTCGATCAGCACGTTCCCGTAGACGTGCGTCTCGCGATACAGAGGGTCCGTGCGGATCAGGATACTATCCTCCCCTTCGACGAGGTCCAGTTGCCGATTGCCGCCCTCAATCCAGTTGTAGCGGACGACTAAACCCGCTGACCGATCCTTCAGGTTGTTCCCGGAAGCCCCGGAACGCAGCAGTCCGAAGCGATTGTACTGGAAAGTGATCCGGATCGCCGCCGTGTAGTTGTTGTGCTCGTACAGGCTGCCGACGTTCCCGTTGTCGTAGATGTAATTGCCTTCGACCAGAATGTCCTTCGATGCCAGCGCATCGCTCGAAGCCACGAAGAAGCCGTTCCCGCTGTCGTGGATGTGGCAGTTCCGTACGGTGATGTTCTCGCCCTTCTCGACGTAAATGGAAGAAGCGTTGGCGCTGTAGGGCTGGACGACGCCATCATCGCCCATAAAAGTGTATTCCGCGCGTGCGCCGCGAATATCCAGGTTCTCAATCGTGATATACCGTGGCGTCGTATCCGCCGGTATATTCGCTGCACCGATCTTGATCACGCCCCGCGCCTCCGCACCATAATTGAGGCCTGGAGCGGTGACGGCGCCGTTACCGTCGATCACAGGCAATTCTCCATTCGGTCCGGGCACACCGCGAACGGTGATCGGCGCCGCGGCCGTTCCCTGGCGGCAGATGACCCACTTCTCTCTGTAAGGCTCCGGCCGGTAGTAGATGAGAACGACATCGCCGGCCTGCAACGTCGCCCATGGCACCTGACCAATTGTTGCCAGCGCCTTGCCCGGTCCCACCTCGTACGTCGCGGCCGCCAGTTGTGCGGCAGCCAAAAACACAAAAATCGCAGTCATCGTTCTGGTGCGATTCATGAGTCCTCCTGTCGGCTTCGCAAGAATCCTTCGATAGAGCATAAATCACCGAGAGCCGAAGGCATACGCAATTTGTCGCCTATGCCAGCGATCGAGCAAACGACATGCTCCGCGCGCACACTCGTCCGCCGTTTCATACCGCTTGCTAACGCGCGCGGCTCGGAAGGGTCGGTTCTGCGCCGCGACCGTAAGGGAGCGGTTGTCAAGAATAACCCGGGACGCCAGACTAATGTTCGTCTTCGTCCGGTTCGTCGCCGAGCCACTCGTGCAACGGAATCCAGACCGAGTCATTCCCTGCCCCGCATTTGCTTCTCGTTCTGAACCGGCAGATATCGAAGGCATAGACGGGGTGAATCTCCCACACGGACGCCCGCGGAGGACTCGCTCGTTTTGTGGGAGTGCATGGTCGATGACTCCCGTCGAAGAAAAGCGCGCCACTGACGCGAACCGGGCGATTTCCCAGGCTCAGCTTGACCACTTCATTCCAGGCTTCGGGTCGAAAATGAGGACTCATCTCGGCAGTGAAACTGTCACACACGTCGTCCACGTTCGGAGAACTGGCCAGAGCGATATGGATGTCGTTGTTCGCCTCGCCCCTGAGCTTGCAATTGACCAGTTCACCCTTTCTGACGTTCGACTTCGGGAAGTGAGCCTCCAGCAGGTATGCCACCAGTTGTACGTTTGTGCCTTCACCGATCCGTTTGCCTCCAACAGTGAGGACAGCCTTGAGCGGCTCTCGGCTTTCTTTTAGTTCTTTCCTGATGGACGGATTATTATCCATCACTCTTTGAAGACTCCTCAGTGTTCGCGTGGTGATAGTCACAGGAGCATTGGTGGCGCAGAAGTTGTTCTTGGCGGCGCTTTCGAGCTGCTTGTCGCGCCGCTTCGAGCGACCTTCGGCGGCGCAGGACTGATCGATCTCGAGATCGTCAGCCTGTTCCAGAGCCTTCAGAACAGAACGCAGAGGAGGTGGGGGTGTCCCGCAGTCCAGCGAGAACTTCTCCGCAGACGCGCAGAACGTGAAAAAGACCGGATATGTCGCTATAAGCGCCCACCGAGCCCGCATGCATGACCTCCGCACCAGCAGACGATATCACAACGTGCGCAGCGCGATGTGTTCGAGCGCTGTCGATTCCTGGCAGTTCTCGCCGAGCGGTTGACTTCTCTCGAATGCATATTCGTGACCATCGAGAGCTGTGCGGACGGGCGCATTGCTGCAAGCTCGAGATTCGGTACCGGGCGGGCGTTTGCTGGCTCGTCGCGCAGATCTTCGCGTCGATGTTCAGCCGCGCTGCGACGGCGCTGTGAGATTGCCTGGTGGCGTTGCTCGCGACTCCCTCGACCAGCGCCCGGGCACTACGAATCCGCAATCGGCACAAGTGCCTGAGGCCGTCATCTGGCAAATCTCTGCACGGAATCCGCTGCGCCGGACCAGCAAAGTGGCGCAATTCGCACAATACGTATTCTCGAGTCCACCGATGCCCGGCGCATTTCCCGCGTATACATACCGGAGACCGGAAGAACGGCCAATTGCGGCTGCACGCCTGAGCGTCGGAACAGACGTCGCGCCGCGGTCGTTCATTTTGTAGTCGTCATGATAGGCGGTGACGTGCCAGGGTATGTCGCGAGATACGCCGGCAAGGAATTCCGCACAATTCGTCAGCTCAGCATCTGAATCGTTGAACTCCGGCACGATCAGCGTCACAACCTCGAGCCAGAACCCCATATCGTGGATGCGACGAATGCTGTCGAGAACCGGTGCGAGCCGGCCACCGAGCTCGCGATATCGCCGGTCATCGAACGACTTGAGATCGACTTTGTACAGATCTGTCCACGGCCGCAGATACGCGAGAACTTCCGGAGTCGCGTTGCCATTGGATACTACCCCTGTGAGCAGCCCTGCGAGACGAGCCTGCCGGAATACCGAAACCGCCCACTCAGCCGTTATCAGCGGCTCGTTATACGTGCTGATAACGGCCTGAGCTCCCGCTCGGATCGCAGCGTCCACGATCTGCGCGGACTCGGTCTCGCGGATGGGAGCGATCGCCCGTGAATCCCTGATTACCTGGGAGGTGATCCAGTTCTGACAGTAGGCGCAGTGGAGATCACACCCGAGCATTCCGAAGCTCATCGCGCGGGCGCCAGGCTGAACATGAAAGAACGGCTTCTTCTCGATCGGATCGCACTGGAGTGAGGCCACGTAGCCCCACGGTGCGTACAGCTTGCCGCCTCTGTTGTATCGAACCTTGCACACCCCGGGCAGGCCATCGAAGATCGGACAGCGATGTCCACAGGCAACACAGCGGATTCGCGCATCGTCAATGCGTTCCCATAATTCGCCTTCGCGAACACGCGTCGACAGAGCTTCAGCCACCGTTGTCATAACATCGATTCCTGATTCTCATTTTGCCGTGCAATCGCGGAGGCGGCGACAAGACACGAGAGTGCGCTGCGGCTCGCTCGGGAGTGCGCAGCTTTCGGTCCTCTCGAGCTTGTAACGCGGATGCGGTTGCGCAGCTCCTCTCGTCAGCTCTTCTTGCCGGTTACGGCGGAGAAGCGTGAGACCTGCGGCTGGACGCGTTCACCCCCACACTCGGGACAGCGAATCTCAGCTTTTCCACGCTCATCCATATGCATGATAAGCGTAAATTCTTTCTGGCACGACGCGCATACGAAGACGTACTGAGGCATGGTAGTACTTTCCTCAGCTCGATTATAGGCGAGACAGGGAACCTGACGCACAGCCAGAACTGGACTGCGGGCCGACGATGCGGCAGCTCGCCGTCGTTCGCCGGGGCGTACACTACTTCTGGAAGGAGTCAGGCCGGTATGAGCCAAAGATCCTATACTTTGATCGCCGGGGTCGTCTTCCTGCTGATTGCCATCGGCCATCTGTTGCGCATCATCTTCGGTGTGTCGTTCGTCGTGTACGATGTCCCGATTCCGATGTGGGCCAGCCTGGTTGCTGCGGTCCTGATGGGCTTTCTCTCCTATGAAGGGTTCCACCTGGCGAGCAAGTCCTGGCCACGCGCTTAGGTTCAGGTAAGTCGGCGGTACCATCGCGAGTTGGCGAACAGCGGCGAGCGGGAGCTTACCTTCAAGGCTGTCGCACTCGGGATCTTTCTCGCGCTGGTGTTCGGGGCTGCCAATGCGTACCTCGGCATGAAGGCGGGCCAGACGGTAAGCGCGACCATTCCCGCGGCTGTGATCGCCATGGCGCTGTTTCGCGTTCCGGCGTTTCGCGGCACGCTGCTCGAGCAGAACATCGCCCGCACTGCGGCATCAGTCGGCGAGGCGCTGGTCGCGGCCGCCATCTTCACGATCCCCGCCTTCGTCATGGCCGATGTCGCGGGCGGGCGCATCTGGAGTGACCTGGCCGCCCACTACCCGGAAGCATCGCTGATCCTGCTGTGTGGCGGGCTCATCGGGGTCTTCTTCATCATTCTGCTGCGTCGCGCTCTGACCATCGAAGCGCAGTTGCCGTGGCCGGAGAGCGTGGCGTGCGTGAACATCGTCCGCGCAAGCGAGGCATCCGCGAACGCTCCGCGGTACGTCTTCGGCGCCATGGGTTTCGCCGCGCTGATCGAGTACCTGAAGAGCGACCGTGGTTTCCAAATCCTCCGCGAATACAGCGAAGGCTTTCTTTCCTTCCCGCGAGCCGTAGTGCACCACCTCAACTTCCGCAAAGAGCCGATCGGGGACGTTGTACACACGGGTGGCATTCCCTGGACAACGCCGGCGCTCTCGCCGGCGCTTATCGGCATCGGCTACATCATCGGTCCGCGTTATGCGTTCATCAACGCTGCCGGCGGAGTGCTCGCCTGGTGGGTGCTGATTCCACTGCTGCTGTTTTTCGATCCCGACCTGCCACGGCGCCTTGCGGGATCTCCCGCCGGCCGGGACGTACAGGCATACACGCTTTGGTACAACATCGTACGCCCGATAGCCGTGGGCATGATGCTGGTCGGCGCCTCGCACACGATGTGGTCGATGCGCGACGCACTCGCACAGTCGCTGCGCGGCGCGTTTGCGGCTTCGGCGGCGGCCCGCGCCGATACGGCGCCCCTCGAGCGCACCGAGCGTGACCTGCCGATGCGCTGGGTCGTGATGGCTACGTTCGCGTTGCTCGTCCCGACCACAGCGATTTATCTGTGGTTCACCGCGAGCTGGGTAGCGGCGGTAGTCGCGTCTGTTGTGATGACGATCACCGGCTTCCTGCTGTCGGCGATCGGCGGTTACCTTGTGGGCCTGGTCGGCGCATCGAACCAGCCTTTGTCAGGTCTCACGCTGTCGGCCCTCATCCTCTCCGCGCTCTTCCTGCTGGCTTTCGGTGTGAAGGGAGGACCCGGAGTGGCGGCGGTGCTTGGCGTGGCCGCTGTGGTGTCGGTGGCGTGCTCGGTTTCCGGCTCGCTCATTCAGGACTTCAAGGCGGGGCATATGCTCGGCGGCACACCGTGGAAGATGCAGGTAGTGGAGATCGCCGCGGTCGCGATCCTCGCGTTTTTTCTCATGGGTCCGATCATCGCGCTCCACCAGGCCAATCTCGATACCGGCGGGATCGGCGGACGCGCTCTTCCGGCTCCGCAGGCGGGTTTGATGGCGCAGCTCGCGAAAGGAATCGTCGGAGGCGAAATGGCGTGGGGTCTGCTGGGGATGGGCGCCGCCTTTGGGTTGGCGCTGCTGCTGTGCGGCGCTCGCGGCCTGATGCTGGTCGCGGTGGGCATGTACCTTCCGCTTGACACCTCGACCGCACTGTTCGTGGGAGGTGTATTTCGCCTCGCGCTGGACCGCAGGGTGGCAAATCGCCCCGAGGAGGAACGCGCGCAGATCGAGGAACGCGGCACGCTTCTGGCATCGGGTCTTGTAGCGGGGCAAGCGATCATGGGGATTTCGCTTGCGGTCACGTTTCTTGCGGGTTTGCCGTCGCTGGCTCACGTGCTTACCGGAGCTGATGAGTTGCCCGTGTTCGCGAGGTGGGGCGGCT
>DASSSG010000116.1:0-4378 GCA_035708545.1 Bryobacteraceae bacterium
ACTCGTCTGCACATCGTCGTTACGGGAAGTCCGACGGCATTCGGAATCAATGTCATGACCGTCGGCTACGGCAACCCGGTCGGCATTTCGATCAATGGCGGAGCCGAAACGACCGTCGCGACGTCTTCGAACAAGTCCTCACCGACTTTTTGGGGCATCACGAACGACACGGCCATCAGTACTGTCGATATTCGCCCGCTGACGCTCGATACGCTGGTGCTCATCGACAATGCCTCGACCGCGATGGCGAAAGCGGCGTTGATAGACCCACCCCCGGGGGCGGAAACGCCGGAGATGTCAACCCTGCTTCTCGCCGCCACCGGTCTGGTGCTGATCGGAATCTCGAAGCGCCGCAGGCCCAGTTAGCGTGCTCGCTGCTAAACCTCAGTTTTGCAGCCCGCGGCGATGGGGAAAGGCGGTATCCTGCGCGCCGGTCGACAGCGTGGTTGGCAACCGGCGCTTTGGCGGGTTAACAGGCCGCCCACATTCGGTTCAGAAACGATACCGCAGACCCAACTGAATCACCCGAGAGGTATCGTCCGTGCGCGCCGCGCCAACAAAGTTCATCGGATTATACGTGCTCGAAATTACGCCGAAGTTCGCGCTCTGCAGATCGCGTGTGGGGAAAGCAAAACGGGGCGTATTCGTCAGGTTGTAAGCTTCGGCTCGGAACGTGAGCTCGTGCCCCTCGCGCGGCATGGCGAAGCTCTTGTGCAGCCCCAGATCCCAGTTCCTGATTCCTGATCCGAAGAACACGTTGCGGCCGATGCTGCCGCTCCCGCTCCCGCCGGGGTCGAAGAACCGGGCGCGCTGGGGCGTCCGTACGGTCGGGAAGAACGCAGCCGCCGGCAACTGGAGCGTGGAGATGACGACGCCATGCTCGTCGCGGCGGCCGTTGTCGACGGAACGGCCGAAGACAGTCGCGTCAAGTAAGATGGGGCGATCGTTCGTCAGGCCATCTGCGTTGACGTCATAGCCCGCTGTGACGTTGAAGGGATTGCCGCTCGCAAAGGTGTTATTCCCGCTGATTTTCCAGCCTCCCAGGGTCTGCCGCGCGAGGCCTCGCCCGCGCCGGAACCACGGCAGCTCGCAGCTGTAGTTCAGGTTGAGACGGTGCCGCTGGTCGAAATCGCTGAGGCCGCGCAGACTTCGCGCCGAGCCGAATTCCGTAAGCGTATTGCCCTGCGTCACGTCGGAACCGGTGTCGATCGTCTTGCTGAACGCGTATGCGAGGCTCGCCTGAACACCTTTCGAGTAGCGTTTCCTGACCTCGAGCCGCATGCCGTTGTAATAACTCCAGGCTCCATTGTGGATGTAATAAACCGTCCCGTAGCGCGGATCAGGCCGGCGACTGTTCGTCCGCGGCTGCGCCTGCGAGATGAAGCCGGGCGCGGGAGTCGTGTTGCCGAGGTCGGGATCGACCTTGTTCCAGGTGATTCCGGTCGCCGGATCCGTGAATGGGAAGCGCGCGCGATTGAGGACCGCGTTCTGCAGCAATCCGATCGCTCGAGTGCGGTTGTAGCTGACACTGATCGTAACCGCCCCTGGAAGTTGCCGGTCTGTCGTCAGGTTGTACTGCTGCACGGCCGGCATTCGCAGATCCGGCGCGACCTGCGCGATCGTGATCCGCCCATAATTCCCGTTCGGATCGAATGTGAAGCCGCCGGTGGGATCGGAAACATTGTAAGTGGCCTCGAACCCGCGATAAATGCCGTACGGCGGCAGCGATCGCAGGTTCGCCGCGCCCTGGCTGAACACGGACTGAAAGATGCGATTGTGATATAGCCCGCCGCCGCCTCGGATCGACATCCGTCCGGGCCCGCCTGTGATGCGCGACCAGAAACCTGAGGTCGCACGCGGGCTCCACGCAAATCCGAGCCTCGGCTGCCAGCCCGTAAAGTCGCCATAATTGTAAAGAATGCGGTCGTTTGTTTCCGCGGGCTTCCGCACGTACTCCATACGGAAACCGAGATTCAGCGTGAACGTCGGCCTCACCTTCCAGTCATCGAGCGCGTAGAGGTTCACCTCGCCAAGCCTGTTGTAAGTTGTGAAATTTCCGTAGCCTTTCTCGAAGCTGGTCGCGTACCCGCGCAGCAGATTCTCCCAGCCTTCATACCGGCTCGGCGTCCCGGAGATGCCGGTGAAACTGAACCGCCAGTACCCGCGCGAGTAATTGTCGGCAAGATCATCCAGGTGCTGACGCCGTGAATCGGTCCCCACTTTGATCACGTGGGTACCGCGAAGATGAGCCAGGTTGTAGTTGAACTGGTAATCGGTCTGATACCGGTGGATCGGGAACTGCCCCGCGCTGCCGATAGTGGCGTTCGGAAACGTGCTCGGGTTCGCGATCTGAACGATGGGCGTATCGACGCCCGTTGAGGGATCCACCAGCGTCGTTCGCAGCGCCAGACCGAAACGAAATTCACCCGTTGTCCGCGGCGAGAACACGTGTGTCTCGGTGACTCCGAGCGCCTGCTGCCTGTTGTTCTGGCGCGCGGTTGTGCCGACGATCAGTTCCCCCGGCGTTCGCCTTTGCCGGCTGTACTGGTATCGGATATTGGACATGTCCTTAGACGACACGTTCCAGTCGAACTTGCCGCTGTAATCCTGGTCGGGGAAATTGTGCCGTACCCGGCCTATGAAGCACTGCTCGCAGAACACCCGCGCGTTAGGCTGCACTTTCGGATAGCGGTCGAGCAGGGTCTGCAGAAACTTCACGTCGGCCTCGAGGTTCGGGTGCTGTTCGGGATTCACGCACAGCCGGCAGTCGCCGATCTGAATCCGAGTGATCGGCAGCAGGAAGACCCGCGAGTTCGAATACTGAAGCAAACGCGTTTGCTCGAGGCTGTGAAAGAAGAAAAGCTTGTTGTGGAGGATCGGTCCGCCGGCGGTGTAGCCGAACTGGTTGCGGCGATAGGCGGCGCGCGGAGCTACGGGCGCGCCGTCTGCATTCCGCCCGGCTGCATTATTAAAGAAGCCGTTCGAGTTGAGCTTGTCATTCTGCATAAATTCATAGGCGTCCCCGTGAAAGCGGTTGGTGCCCGACTTCGTCTGTACCAGCACGATCGCGCCACCGGCGCGTCCGAACTCGGCCGAGTACGCGTTCGTGAGAACCTGAAATTCTCTGATTGCGCTGACGTTCACGTTCTGCCGATTGGTACCTTCCGAGGCGTCGTCGTTGTTGACGCCGTCGACCTGGAACGTGGCCGAGCGCGAGCCGGTACCGTTGAACGCAACGTAGCTTCCTGACGAAAGCGCAGGGTTGTTCACGCCGCTGAAACCGCCGCTCGACTGGAATCCGGGCAACTGCTCGACGAGCGACAGGATGTTGCGCGAGGATAGCGGGCGATCCTCGATTGCGCGCTCGTCGATCGTGGATTTCACCTCTCCGCGCGACGTCTCGATGAGCGCAGCTTCGTCCGTGACGGTAATTTCCGTCGCCACGGCTGCGGGTTTCAGCTGGAAGTCCGCCGCGCGCGTCGAGCTGAGCTCGACGACAGCTCTGCGTTGCGAAGTCGCGAAACCCTGCGCCTGTGCGCTGACGGAGTAGTCGCCTACAGGCAGGAATGTCAGCTGGTAATATCCCTCCTGGTTCGACACCGTCCTGCGCGTGAGTCCGGTGTCCTTTGATACGGCGGTAATCTCCGCGCCCGGCACGGATGCTACAGTCGCATCTGTGATGTGACCTTCCAGCGTGCCGGTGACGGTCTGTCCCTGTACAGCGGCAGCCGCGGCAAGCAGCACAACCACATTTTTGAGCAAACGACCTCCTGAGTACCTCGATTCTACAGGCCTGCGCGCGGAGTCGGCGTGCTACGGTGAACGCCATGAAAGCGGCACGAATTCACGACTACGGCGGCCCTGGGGTGCTGCGCATTGATGACGTGCCCGAGCCCGCATACAAAAGCACCGAAGTGCTGGTGCGCGTGCGCGCGTGCGCGCTCAACCATCTCGATATCTGGCTGCGCAAAGGGATGCCGAGAGCGCCCGGCTTGCCCTGGGTCCTCGGCAGCGACGTCGCGGGCGAAGTGGTCGCGACCGGTGAGATTTGTGAACGCGTGCGAACCGGCCAGCGCGTCCTCCTCTCACCCGGGCTCAGTTGCCGGCAGTGCATCCGGTGCCTCGAAGGCCGTGACAACGAATGCCGCGCCTACGGACTTCTCGGCGCGCATTATCCCGGCGGCAACCGCGAGCTGATCAACGTGCCGGAATACGCCGTGATCCCCATCCCGGACGATCTCGCTTTCGAGGACGCCGCCGCGGCGCCGCTGGTGTTTCTGACCGCGTGGCACATGCTGATCGGGCGCGCAGGGCTGCAGGCCGGCGAAGACGTGCTCGTGCTGGCGGCCTCGAGCGGGGTCGGACAGGCTGCTGTGCA
>DASSSG010000117.1:0-10897 GCA_035708545.1 Bryobacteraceae bacterium
TCGGCTTTCGCAATGAGAACTGGAAGCCCTGGAACTTCCGCGGCCTCGAGGTGCTCGTTCCGGAGGGCTTTCGCACCACCATTGATCAGAACGGCGACACGTTGATCTATCCCGAGGGCGATACCTCCGTACCGCCCAGTGGACGAATGCCGAAAGACGGCGTCTTCTTCGATACCATCATTCGGCAGAAGCCGATCGACGAAGCCGCTCTCGACCCGGCCGACAACCTCGAGGAGTTCGGTCCGATCTCTGACGCCGATCTCGCGTACCTGAGAGACTCCGCGACAGCGGCACGCGCCACCGGCCGAGCAGTGGTCGCGAACTTCGGCGGCACGGCATTTGGCGATATCGCGCTCGTCCCCGCGCCCTTTCTTAAGGACCCGAAAGGCATCCGCGATATCGCCGAGTGGTACGTCTCCACGCGCTCTCGTCGCAAATACATTCACGCGATATTCTCGCGTCAGGCAGAAATTGCGCTTGCGAACCTCGAAAGAGTGAAAAGCGTCGTGGACGGCCTCGTCGATGTTGTCTTCCTCTGCGGAACCGACTTCGGGACGCAGACTTCCAGTTTCTGTTCAGTCGCAACCTTCCGCGAACTGTATTTCCCTTATTACAGGCAACTGAACGACTGGATCCACGGCAATACGAAGTGGAAGACCTTCAAACATTCCTGCGGATCGGTCGAGCGTTTCATCGATTCGTTCATCGAGGCGGGATTCGATATCCTGAACCCGGTGCAGTGCTCCGCGCGGGATATGGCTCCCGAGCACCTCAAATCGAAGTACGGCGACAGGATTACGTTCTGGGGCGGCGGAGTGGATACGCAGAAGACGCTTCCGTTCGGTACGGCCGAGCAGGTTCGCGAAGAAGTGCTCCGCAGGTGCGAGGTCTTTTCGCGGAATGGCGGTTTCGTATTCAACACCGTCCACAACGTGCAGGCGAACACGCCGGTGGCCAACATCGTGGCCATGATCGATGCGGTTCATGAGTTTGGCAGGAGCGACAATGGCAGACTACTCGAAGCTGTCCACCGCGATTCTCGACGGTGACGCAAAGACCGCGGAGACAGCGGCGCGCGAAGCGCTCGAGGGCGGCGCGGACCCGATGGAACTCGTGACCGGGCACATGATTCCCGCCATGGACGAGGTGGGCAGGCGCTTCGAGTGCGAGGAGTACTTCGTACCCGAACTGCTTCTCTCCGGCCGCGCGATGAAGGCGGCGCTCGCCCTGATTCGCCCGCTGCTGGCCGAGCGCGGAGCGCAGCCGGTCGGCAGGGTCGTGATCGGCACGGTCAAGGGCGACCTTCACGATATCGGGAAGAATCTTGTGTCATCCATGCTCGAGGGCGCGGGCTTCGAAATCACTGATCTCGGCGCCGACGTCGCGCCGGACCTGTTCGTTGCCGCGGCCCGTGAGAAGCGAGCGAATATCGTGTGCCTGTCTGCGCTGCTGACGGTCACGATGCCGTCGATGAAGACAACAATCGAAGCTTTTGAGACGGCCGGCACCCGCCGCGATGTGAAGATCATGATTGGCGGCGCGCCCGTCACCCAGGCGTACGCCGATCACATCGGTGCCGATGCCTATGGAGAAAACGCCGCCGCCGCAGTTACGATCGCTCGCACGCTGGTCGGTGCTGTTCACGTTTGAGGGACAGGCACTCGACGAACGTGTCTTGAAACGCCGGATCTGATGCCAGCGGCACATGCTCGACGCGCTCGGGCAGTTCCTCGGTGTAGAAGGATCGGAGCGACGGCGTCAGGCCGATAATCCTCGTTCCGCGCAGCGCGGTGTTGCCGGCGGGAACGACACGGGAGACGTCGACCTCAATGAGGCCGATGCGGCGTGCGCTCTCGACGGTCAGGTAATTCCCGAACGCGCCGGCGAGGTACACGCAATCGAGATCGGCGGGGGTGAATCCGAGTCGCGCCGTCAGCAGCCGAAGGCCGGCAGCGATCGCCGCTTTGGCGAGTTGTAATTCGCGGACATCCGATTGCGTCAGCGCTACCGGTTCCGCAAGTTCGAGTGCGCTCAGGCCGTTCGTGAGCCGTCCGTTTGGCTGCACGCGGCCAAGCTCGAGACCGGCCGCGACCGCATCGACCAGGCCGCTGCCACAGATGCCGCGCGGCCGCGTGTTTCCGATGACATGGCATATCAGTTCGCGGTTCTGAACAGATACTCGCGATATCGCGCCTTCACAGGCCCGCATACCCATGCTGATGCGGCCAGCCTCGAATGCGGGTCCGGCAGCGGTCGAGGCGCACACGATGCGGTCTTTGCTCCCGACAACGATCTCGCCGTTCGTGCCGAGATCGATCAGCGCCGTCAACTGCTCGGCGGCATATAGCCGCGTCGCGATGATCCCTGCGAGTATGTCGCTGCCGACAAAACCGCCCAGATTGGGGAGGAATGTCGTCACCCCGGTCTGCTGCACGCCGTGCAGCGCTGCTTCGAACGGAACCCTGGACAGCGAGTGGACGGGCGCTCCGCAATACAGATGTTGCATGACGGTGTTCCCGCACAACAGAACGTCATCGGCGCCGCCCATTCGCGAGCACATCGCTGCAACGAACTCACGGATTGCGCGAGTCAAAGCAGTGTTGCCGCCCAGCGCGTGCTCGATGCGCGTCATCACATCCGCGCCCCACGCCGCCTGAGGATTCAGCGCTGCCTCAGTCGCAAGCACGCCTCCGGTTTTTCTGTCGACGAGTTGCGCGGCGATCGTGGTGGTGCCAAGATCGATGGCGATCAGGCGGCCGGGAACAGGGTCGAATGGTACGGGCGTGTCGTCGGCGAGAATGACCGTCTCCCACTGCTCGATTTCGAGAGCGGCATCTGATTCGGCGCGCGCCTGACAAGCCAGACGCCAGCCGGCGTCGATCTCGGCGGCGGTCAGCGCTTCGCACATCTTCTGCGTCGGCGGTACCGTGCCCTCGAGCACGCGAACGCGGCACCCGCCGCAGGTGCCTGCGCCGCCGCACGGAAACTCGATGCCGAGCGAAAACAGAGTGTCCTCAAAAGGCGCACCGCGCGCGACCTCGACGACCTTGCCGGGGGGCAGTATGCGAAGCCGGACAGTTTCCGCCATCAGAAAGGTGCGTGCGACCGCGCGTATTCGCACATGGCTGTCACGTTTTCATACGGCGTGCCGCGCGGGATCTCGCAACCCGCGCCCACGATATAGCGCGCACCCGCCTGTTGGTGACACTCCGCAAAGGCGCGAGCGACATCGTCCGCCGTCCCCTGCTGGAGAACGCGCACGGGATCGACGTTGCCGAGGAGCACCTGCTCCGGGCCGGTCTCGCGCCGCGCATCGGCGAGAGGGGTCGGGTAGTCGAGATCGATGATATCGGCGCCCGTCCGGCCCATGCCGCGCGCGATGCGCCGCGTGCGCCCGCAGATGTGCAGTCGCACGAACGCACCCGCCGCGTGCAGGTTTTCAATCAGCTTCTTCTCGTACGGCAGGACAAATTCGTCGTACAGGCGTGGTCCCACCAGCGACGCCGCTGCGTCGCCGATACCGACCAGGTCTGCGCCCGCGGCGATCTGCGCCCGTCCAAACACGGTCTCCATCTCGACCACAAAGTCGAAGAGGTCACGAACGAACGCGGGATCGTCGAGGAAGTCGGTCATCAGCGCATTCACACCGCGCAGATCGGCGGCCATGGCGCACGGACCCTCGACCCAGCCTTCGACGATCAGGTCGCGGCCCGCGCGCTCCTTCAGCAGACCGGCACCGGCGATCCTGTCTGACATCCGCCGGCCTTGTGCGGGATCGGGCAATCGCAACCCGGAGAGCTTCGCCTTATCTCTCAGCAGTGCCTGGCTTTCGAGGATCGCCGGCGGCTGATCTTCGAACCACTCGATGGCCGCTCCCAGATCAGACGCTTCTCGCGCGGGGTCGGAAATGACCGACACGTAATCGAAGCCAAACCGGCCGGCGGTTTCGATCTGCGCCGCCGCAAGCACCCGGTGGTCCGTGACGTAGTCGCGGTACTTCGATCCGTGGAGATCGGAGGCAAACATCATCGTGATCGGCATCAGCGGCAACCGATCGCAATCGCCCGTGGCGATCATTGCCATCACGCGTTCACGCGGGAGCATCTAGCTTGCCTTCTCGACATCGATCAGTCGGCTGTCAAAGCACGCCACGGTCCGGTAACCCGGTGGCACGACAAGAAAGTCCTCCTCGGCCCAGTCACCCGCGAGCATCGCCTCGAACCACCGCATGCTGCCGGCGAGCTTCTCGTACCGCCAACCGCGAGATCTCGCTTCCGCTTCAGCCTGCTGCTCGAACGTCCCGTTCGGCTCGATGCCCGTTTCGATGAAGGTGAGCGTCGTGTATGACTGCCTGTAACCGCCGAGTTGTTCGTACAAATAGCGCCCGTTATCCTCGCCATATTGCGCGATCAGCTCGTCCAGCTCATAGCCGGCGCCGTTGCGCTGCTGTGATCCGGTTTGTTTCAGCTGGACGATGTCCGTGCCGCGCTCGAGCCATCCGGTCGAACGGTAGTACACGCCGGGATGAGTATCGAAATAGGTCTCGAACGCGTGCCTGCTTCCCATCAGCAGCGTGATGCAGTCGTGTGCGCGCGGGATGACGAGCGGCGCTCCCCGTGCGACCAGCCCGACGGTGCCGTTGCCGCAAAGCGCGTAGCCGAGCACGACCGCATCGTATCGAGCCGCCTCAGCAGAGTCGATCTCGTTCTGCAGCCGGGCACGCATACCGGCACTGCCCCCGTCGTGCAGACCCCTGGGCAGAAACTGCACGCTGGTAGTGTGAGGCGAGCGCGCGGCTGCATAGCAGATCTCGCGGTACATCACCTCACAGCCGAGGACTTTTATGCGCATGCCGGCCGTAGGACTCTCGCGCAGGCCGAGATGAACGCAGGATTCGAGCCGCAGCAGGCGCCCACGAACGCTGCGCCTGCCTGCACCAGCGCCGGAGCCTGCGATGCGAAATCCTCTGGACCAACGTCGTATTTAATACGATCGCCCACCACGCGCGGCAGGCCCGCATTCGGTTTGAGCCACAACGGAAGGTCGGTAGCGGCGTGGAGCCGCCGGCAGATTCCGATTGCGGTTTCGATACCCGCGCCGCAGTTAGCGCCCACAGCCGATGCGCCTGCCTCGGTGAGCGCGATCGCCGCCTGCTCGGGTGTCACTCCTGTCATGGTTCGATCCTTGTTGCGGCCCGTATCGAACGCGAACGAGACGACCACCGGCAGCCCCGTGCTCCGCGCCGCCGCCAGCGCGATCTTCGCTTCCCCGACGTCGCTCATGGTTTCGATCACAATGGCGTCGACGCCGCCCTCTGCCAGAGCCGTGGCCTGCTCGGCGAAAATGTCGAACAGCCGGTCGCGCAGATCCTCGCACAGCGCGAGAACTTCGCCTGTCGGTCCAATCGAGCCGAACACGAGAGCACGACCGTCGGTCGCCTCACGGGAAATGAGCGCGCCCGCCTTGTTAATCTCTCGCACTCGCTCTGCCAGGCCGCATGCAGCCAGGCTCAGCGCGTTTGCCCGGAAGGTGTTTGTCAGGATGACCTGGCTGCCGGCATCGACGTAAGCACGTGCGACCTCGGCCACAGCGCCAAGGGCCGTGAGGTTCAGGGCATCCGGACACTCGCCTGCGCGCAGCCCGCGGCGCTGCAGTTCGGTGCCCCAGGCGCCATCGGTCAAAACGGGCGCTTTCGCTCCGAGTGCACGAAAATCCAGGCAGCACCTCCAGGCGGACACACACAACGGCGGACCGATCCGGACGCGCTCAGGCGACACGCGGGCGGAAACCACATTTTACGTGCGGTCGGCCCGGCGGAACAGCTGTCGCTCCGCGGCTCGTCACGCCGTCATTTGTCGTTAACCTCTTTTCAGTATCATGGGCCCATTGTGCGATCCGCTATCGCCGCGGTCCTTCTGATCGCAGGACTCTTCGCCCAGGCGCCTCGTCCTCTCACGGACGGCTACTCGCTCCCGAATGGATGGCGCATCACTCCGGTCGGCCGGGCCGTCGCTGCCGAAGATCTGATTCTGAATCTCACGTCGAGTCCCGACCGCAGGATTGTCATTGCCCAGCACGGCGGATTCAACCCGCATGGACTGTTGGTGATCGACACCCGCACAGAAGAGCCCGTGCAGCGGATCCGTCTCAAGTCCGCCTGGTTCGGTATGGCCTGGTCGAACGATGGCAGGAGACTCTTCGTCTCCGGTGGCAATGCGAGCCACGCCCGGCATCTGAACGATGTCGCGCCTGTATATGTGTTCGATTACGCGGGTGGCCGTATTGGCCAGGAGCCCGCTGCGGAATGGCGTGACGATCTGCCGGCCGCTCAGATCTACTGGTCCGGCCTCGCGATGCATCCGAAGAGAGACCTGCTTTATGCGGCTAATCGCGGCGCCGATCCGAAGCGCGGCCACATCAGTGTTTTTGATACCGCGACCGGGCGCGTTGTAAACAACATCGCCGTCGACGTCAGCCCTTATGATCTTCAGTTCAACGCGGATGGGTCAATTCTGTATGTGAGCAACTGGGCAGCGACAACGTCGGGGTCATCGATGTCGCCGCAGCAGCCGTAATCGCGACCATCCCGACCGGCAGGAATCCCAATGATCTGCAGCTCGGCGGCGACGGCCGCCTGTACGTCTCGAACGGCAATGAAAACACTGTCACGGTCATCGATACCAGGAAGCGCCAGGCCATCGAGACCATTCACGTCGGACCGACCACACGCGCGCCACAGGGCAGCACTCCGAATGCTCTCGCGCTCGATGACAAGAACAATATGTTGTTCGTCGCCAATGCGGACAACAACTGCATTGCCGTCGTCAACGTCCGCGAACCCGGCGAGAGCCACGTGCTGGGCTTTATCCCGTCGGGCTGGTACCCGAGCGCCCTGCAACTCACGGCCGAGATGAAGCTGTATATCGGCAACAGCAAGGGAGTGCAGTCTCATGCGAACCCCGACGGCCCGACGAGTCCTCTGTTGGTCGGGCGGCCGTCGAACAAATCTGTCCGCGACATCCAGCGGGGCACAGTCAATATCGTCGCGGTCGACAACCTGAGAAGCGCCATCAAAGCGTGGACGAAGCAGGTGTACGACAACATCCCTTACAAAGACGACTACCTCACCCTCGCACGGCCGCCACAGGAACCCAGCATCGTTCCGCAGCGCGTGGGTGCAGGGTCGCCGATCAAACACGTCATCTACGTCATCAAGGAGAACCGAACGTACGATCAGGTATTCGGCGACATACCGAAAGGCAACGGCGATCCACGGCTGACCGGCGAACAGGTGACGCCCAATCACCATGCGATCGCGAATGAGTGGGTTCTGCTCGACAATCTGTACTGCGACGGAGAGGTCAGCGTCGATGGTCACTCCTGGTCGAATTCGGCCACCACTTCAAATTTCCGACCGGCGAGCAGGCCGCCATCGACGACGTGGACTGCTCCCGTGACGAAACTCGATTCGTCGGATGCGAGGAACAGCGCAAGCTGCGCAACTTCTTCCGGTCGGCCGATTCGGCCGAGAGGGTACATGCTCTTCAGGCGCTCGAAGCCGGCGGGGAACTGCGCCCAGTAATCGAGGCAGACTTTGGTGCCGATTGTGCCCGGACAGATCACGTTCGAGCGGATGCCGGCGTCGCCGTACTCGGCGGCGACCAGACGCATCATAGAGATGAGCCCTCCCTTCGCGGCCGTGTAAGCGGTCTCGCCGACACCGAACAGCGCGTTCACGCTGGACAGAGTCACGATGCTGCCTCCGCCGCGCTGCTTCATCAGAGGGATGGCATGTTTAGTGCAAAGGAACGGGCCTTTGAGACAGACCGCGAGAGTCTCGTCCCACGCGTCTTCTTCGAGCTCGGCGATGGTGGTGTCGTTGCGCGACCAGAACGCATTGTTGACAAGGATGTCGAGCCCACCAAATCGCTTGGCCGCCATCCCGCACATGCGTTTAACGTCAGCCGACGACGCGATGCTCCCCACGGCTGGTTCGGCCGTCCCGCCCGACGATCTGATCTCGCGCACCACAGCCGCGCAGCCAGCCTCGTCAATGTCGTTCACAATCACCGCTGCGCCTTCGCTCGCAAATAGCCGCGCCGTGGCAGAACCGATTCCTCCGCCCGCGCCCGTGATGAGCGCTACCTTCCTGTTCAGTCGATTCATGTCTCGTTCAGCCTTATCACGGCGGACGAGCGACTCGCTATAGACTGAGACGATCATGCGCGCCGCTTGTCTGTTCCTGCCTCTGCTGCTCTTTGCCGCCGAGCCGCCACAGGCGGAGTTACACAGCGGATCGTTGCGAGCCAGGGTATATCTGCCCGACCCTACGAACGGGTTTTACCGCGGGACGCGATTTGACTGGTCGGGAATGGTTGAGACCGTGCAGTATGGCGGCCACACTTTTTACGGCCGCTGGTTCCAGGCGACTGACCCAGGGGTGCACGATTTCGAATATAGGGGCGCGGAGATCGTGGCCGGACCGAACACCGCTGCCACCGGCCCGGCCGAAGAGTTCAACACAAACAACAAGGCACTGGCCTACGACGAGGCAAAGCCAGGCGGCACGTTCATCAAGATCGGCGCCGGCGTCCTGCGCCGACCCGACGAACGCGATTACGATCGCTTCCGCCTGTACGAGGTCGTGAACCCCGGAACATGGACCAACCGCATTGCTCGGAATTCGGCCGAGTTCATTCAGCAACTGAATGATCCGTCTTCGGGTTACGGGTACGCGTACCACAAGAACGTCCGCCTGGTGGGAAGCTCGGCGGAACTGCACATCGCACACACGTTCCGCAACACCGGCAAGAGGACAATCTCATCGCGCGTTTACAACCACATCGGCAATGAGGATCGGTTGCCGTTCGATTATGATGAGGTGCTCGCGCTGGCAGCGCCGAAGGCCATGCTGATCGTCGCGCCGATAAAGGACCGCTATGCCCGCTTGCCCGACGTGCAGCGCGAAGTCGAAGCTGCCGCACGTGTGTATCGCCTGCTCGGGCGCGAGCTTGAGGTGTGGACGCCGGACGATTTCAATCGCTTCCCGCTCCCGCTGCAGCAGCAGGTCTATGACTGGCTCGCGAAGCTGCCGTAAGGGGCGTCAGCTCGCGGTGAGCTGCTGCAGGAACTCTCGCGTGCGCTTTGCTTCCGCGGTAACCTGCGCAGGCTCGCCGCGGTCCAGACACTCCACAATCAGCGGACCGGAATTGAATCCGCCGCGCCGGGCGCGCGTGAGCACCTCACGGAAATTGACGAGACCTTTGCCGGGCGTGACCAGCACCTCCTTCGGCGGCTTGAAATCCTTGATGCTCATTCCGGCGATCAGGCCGCGCACCGAGTCGACGTCGTTCACCGGATCGATCAGGCCCTGCGAGTAGTACATGATGTTGCCCGGGTCGTACCAAATCCGCAGGTTCTTATGGCCGACCTGCTCCACTAGCTTCCGGCACTCGGCCCCCGTCGCATTCGTGCCGCCGTGCGGCTTGATGCTCAATGCGACCTTCTTCGACGCAGCATAATCGCAGCACTCGGCGACCACATTGTAGTACGACTCCACCAACTCAGCCTTCCCGGTGCCGCCGAGCAGCAGGCGCGGGCAGCGCGCCGCCGCGACGTTATCTATCAGACGCCTGAGTCCGACAACGCCGACGTCGATCCCCTTCTGGACCGCGAAATCGCCGCCGTAAATCGACGCGCAGGTGAGGCCCCGCTTACGCACTTCCTCGCCCATCGCCGCCGCCTCTTCCGTCGTGGTGTCCACGGTAACCATCACCCACGACTTCCCTTTGTGGGTCATCAGTCCGGCGTACTTGTAGCCAGCTTCGGCGATGCCGTCGAGCGCCACGCGATAGTCGTGCTGATCCCACGGACGCGTGTAGCAGCCGATCTGCCACTTGTCCGCGGCGTTCAGCCGCGAAACCGATGCAGCCGCCAGGCAAGTGGCGAGCATTTCCCGTCGAGTGGGTCTGTCCATGTTTGTCACTATACAGTGCCTCTAATGAAACGCTCGGATGCGAAGAGAAACTCGTTGTAGTATAGACCAGAAACACGGGAGGAAAAGAGATGTCAGGCACAACAGAGAACCGGCGCGACTTCTTCAAACGGTCGGTAACAGTCGCTGCGCTCACGGCCGCTTCCTACCAAAGGGTGCTGGGCGCGAATGATCGCGTGCGGGTTGCGAACGTCGGTTGTGGCCGGCGCGGCCTGCTGCGGGAAGCGATTCAGATCAAAGATGACGCCCAGCTCCAGGTCGTCGCCGTCTGCGACACGTGGCGTCAGAAACGCGAGAAGGCGGAACAGTACGTCAAGGAGTTCACGGGTGAAACACCGTTCTCGACGGCGCACCTCGCCGACGTGCTCGCGCGCAAGGATGTCGACGCCGTGCTCATCGCGACACCGGACCATCTGCACTGCGTGATGCTCATCGACGCGATCAAAGCCGGCAAGGACGTGTACGTCGAAAAGCCGCTCGCGATGAACATGAAGGACCTTATCCGCGCTTACGACACGGTCAAGAAGTCTGATCGCATTGTGCAGATCGGCACCCAGATGCGCAGCTATCCCACCTCGCAGGGCGCCAAACAGTTCATCGCGGCGGGGCAACTCGGGCACATTCTCAAAGTCGAGCAGGTCCGGAACAGCTACAGCCCGTATTGGATGAGCTATGGCGGCGACGCTTTCATCAATGAGAAGCCGACGGCCGCCGACGTCGACTGGAAAGCGTTTCTCGGCGATCGCAAAATGCGCGACTTCGACGCCTCGCAGTATCAGAACTGGTACGGTTATCGTGAGTTCTCGCGCGGCCCACACACAAACCTGATGGTGCACTTTATCGATCTCGTGCACTACGTTACAGGCTTGCAGTTCCCGAAACGCGTTGTCGCTCTGGGCAACA